>JAGHAD010000049.1 GCA_021161685.1 Thermoplasmata archaeon
AGGGAATAGATTATTATCTAACGCCGGATTTCTTAAAATTATTCCATTTCAAGGTATGGCTCTCTGCTTATGCGCAGGTTTTCTTTTCACTAAGCTTGGCCCAAGGTATATTGATAACCTATGCAAGTTTCCTAAGGAAAGAATCTGACATCACCAACAATGCTTTCATAATTTCCTTGGCAGATGCCGGCACATCCTTCCTTGCGGGTTTTGCAGTTTTCGGTATAGTTGGTTACCTTTCTCTCATGAAAGGTATTGGTATAGAGAATCTTGGTTTGGCTGGTCCACACCTAACCTTTGTCACCTATCCAACCGCAATCTCTCTTTTACCTTTTGGCGCCTGGCTCTTTGGTATGATATTTTACATCGCCTTGCTAGCTTTCGGTATCGATTCTGCCTTTTCCATGATAGAACCCTTCGCAACGAGCATAAATTCCAAGTGGAAGTTTTCCAAAGGAAAGGCTACCGCAATCGCATGTGCGCTGGGTTTTCTTTCAAGCTTGATATTTGTTACCGGCGGTGGCATTTACTGGCTTGATATAGTTGATCACTTCGTTGCAAATTTTTGTCTAGTTTTGATAGGCTTACTTGAGTGCATATCTTTGGGTTATCTCTTTGATCTTAAGAAGCTGAGAGAGCACGCCAATGAGGTATCTGATATAACAATTGGTAGGTGGTGGGATGTCCTTATCAAATTTGTTGCTCCTCTCAGCTTGCTCATTCTCCTTGTAGCTTCTGTGGTGGAGAATATTTCAGTCCCATACAATGACTATCCAACGTGGTGCCTCCTTGTTGGAGGTGTGATACCGGGGGTAGCGATCTTTATATTTTCATTCGTATTTGCAAGGAGGTAGCATGGGCATCGCTGCGATGGTTATGTTAATTTTCGGTTCCATAGTCATATATGGAGGGTTGATTTACTTCATATATAGGGCATTGAAGAGCAAAAAATAATATACGGTTTCAGTATAACGTAGCTGGGGGTTTTATGAAAGGAGTTGGGAAAGGCTATGGGAAAGTGATTCTTTTTAATGAGCATTTCGTTGTCTATGGTATACCTGCTATAGCAGCCGCCATAGGAAATACGACTGTGGCAAGGGTAGAAAAAAGCGATAGATTTGAACTCATAGATAATAGACCAGAGACCCCAGGATATAAGGAAGAAAAGAAAGAGCAACAGAAAGATTCTATGAAGAGAATTTTAAAGGCGATGAATTTGGATATGGAGAAGAATCCAGTGAGAATAATTTTGGAGGGTGATTTAGTTGCTGCGAGCGGTATAGGAGCTAGCGCTGCATCATGCGTAGCCATAGCTAGAGCTTTATCGGAATATTTCAATTTAAACTTAAGTGATGATCAAATAAATTCCATAGCATATGAAGGAGAGAAGGGTTATCATGGTACCCCCTCTGGCATAGACAACACGGTTGCAACCTATGGAGGTTTGATCTGGTTTCAGAGGAGGGAGGAGGGGAACATATTTAAAAGGATCAACCTGAAAGAGCCTTTCAGGATAGTGATAGGAAATACGGGGAAGGTTGCGGATACCAAAAGAGCGGTTCAGCTGGTGAGGGAAAAGAAGGAGAGGGAAAAGGAAAAATTCGATAGACTCTCTAGGGATGCTGAGACGCTGGTGTACGAAGCAAGGGATGCATTAGAGAGGTTTGATCTCAGAAGAGTTGGGGAGCTGATGAATGAGAATCACAGGATGCTGAGAGAGCTTGGAGTATCATCTAAGGAGCTTGATTTCCTAGTTAACCTGTCTTTGGAAAACGGCGCCTATGGTGCAAAGCTGACCGGCGGAGGCTTAGGAGGCAACATGATAGCGCTTACTCCAGAGAAAGATCTACAGGAAAGGGTTGCTCGTGCAATCGAAAAGGAAGGTTTTCAAGTAAATAAAACAATAATAGGAGGTGTTTGAGTGCTTTTCAGGGATGCTTTAAAGAAGTTTGAAGAGGAAGGTTTGCTTGTAAAGATAAATAAAGAGGTCGATGTAAAATACGAGATGGCAGCGGTTATGAGGGCTTTGATCGATAAACCTTTGCTTTTTGAAAATGTGAAGGGATTTGACATGAAAGTCGCTGCAAATGTTTGCTCTACCAGGAAGCTTGTTGCCATTGGACTTGGAAAAAAAGAGAGCGAGCTTCTACCTTCATTGATAGATGCCATCGATAATCCCAAGAAGGTTGGAATAAAGGAAGCTGAGGGTTACGAGGATATTGGAAATGATCTTTACAAGTTACCCATTCTCACTTATTATCCATTTGATGGTGGCCCATATATTGCTTCTGGTATTGCGGTAGCTGAGGATCCAGAATATGGTCTGAATGCATCTTATCATAGGGCAATGGTTATAGGTAGGGATAGGATTGTAATGAGAATTTTGCCGAGAGATTTTCATAAATATATTGAAAGAGGGAACAGGGAATTTGCGTTCTGCATAGGAAATCCAATTTCCGTCCTTCTAGCTTCTGCGGTTAGCGTTGAAATAGAGAAGAGCGAACTCGATATCGCCAATGCTCTCTATCCAATAAGTCTCATTGAGCTAGATGGTTTGAAGGCGCCGGAGGCAGAGATCATTATGATCGCAGAGGTTACCGATGAGCTGCATGAAGAAGGTCCTTTTCTGGACTTAACAGAAACCCCAGACATCGTCAGGAAGCAACCAGTGGCAAGGATAAAGAAGATCTACGTGAAAGAAGGCTGCATCTTCCACGCTTTGCTACCAGGAGGACTTGAACATAAAACTTTAATGGGGATGCCGAGAGAGCCTACCATATACAAGGAGGTAAGTAAGGTTTGTAAAGTAAAAGATGTATACATCACTCCCGGAGGGTGTTCCTGGCTGCATGGGGTAGTAAGCATTTACAAACAGCACCCAGATGATGGAAAGAAAGCCATAGAGGCTGCATTTAAAGGACATAAATCTATGAAGCATGTTTTTGTAGTTGATGATGACATAGACATACACGATCCCTATCAGATTGAGTGGGCGATGGCAACGAGGTTCCAAGGAGATAGGGATATGGTCATAAAAAGAGAGAAAGGGTCTTCCCTCGATCCCTCTTCTGATCTTGAAACGAGGATGACGACAAAAATAGGTTTTGATTTGACCATTCCATGGGACAGAGATAAGAAAGCTTTCAAAAAACCTAGTCCACCGGTAGAGATAGATATAAGGAGGTATGTAGATGTATCTGACTAAGGAAGAAGAGAAAATGTTGGATGGTGAATATGGTGAAGTTGTGGAAAGAATGTTCAGGCTACTGGTGAGGTTAGGTGACATATATGGAGCTGAAAAAATGATACCTATAGGCTCTGCTCAGATAGCTGGAGTATCATATAAATCGATCGGCGATCCCGGTCTTGAATTCCTTGAAGACATGGCATCAAAGGGAGCGAGGGTGAAAGTTCTCTCCTTCCTCAATCCAGCTGGCATGGATCTTGAACAGTGGAAAAAGCTCGGTTTTCCAGAGGACTTTGCGGAAAGGCAATTGAGGATCATAGAGGCTTTTCGGAAAATGGGGATTGTCATAACATCAACCTGCACACCTTATCTGGCTGGAAACCTACCGAGGTATAGGGAGCATATAGCATGGTCTGAATCCTCTGCGGTTTCTTTTGCAAATTCTGTTATTGGAGCAAGAACCAACAGAGAAGGTGGTCCATCTGCGCTTGCAGCTGCCATATGCGGGAGGACTCCAGATTATGGGCTACACAGGTTTGAAAATAGACAGCCAAACGTTAAAGTGAAGGTAGAAGCTGAACTATCGAGGATATCTGATTACGGAGCCCTTGGTTATGTGATAGGAAAGGAGATAAAGAACAAAATACCTTACTTCGTTGGTATCAAAAACGCAAACGTTGACCAGCTTAAATCGCTAGGAGCTGCAATGGCTGCCAGCGGGGCGGTTGCCCTTTATCATATAGAAGGGATTACACCAGAAGCCGATTTGGTTGAGAAAGATGGAATAGAGGAAATCAGCGTCGAGGAAAGAGACATCAAGAAGGTTTATGAAGATTTAGATTGCGGGGAGGATCCGGATATAGTTATTTTTGGTTGTCCACATGCATCTATAAGAGAGATCATGGATTTGGTAAATTTGCTCTCGAACAGAAAGTTGAAAAAACCGCTATGGATATGCACTTCGAGAAGCGTAAAAGAGCTTTCAGATAGAATTGGTTTAACGGAAATCATTGAAAGGGCTGGTGGCTATGTCGTTTCCGATACGTGCATGGTAGTATCTCCAATAGAGAAAATGGGATATAACACAACTGGTGTCAACTCTGGCAAAGCTGCCAACTATCTTCCCGGTTTTTGTAAACAAAAAGTCGTTTTTGCAAGCATGGAGGAACTTGTGGAGAGGATAACATGAAGGGAAGGGTGATATCTCCAGGTAAGGCGGAAGGAAGGGCTTTGGTTTCTAAAGAGCCTATAGGTTTCTATGGAGGCGTTGACATGAAAACGGGGATAGTGATAGAAAAGGGTCATCCACTGGAAGGAAAGAGCGTGAAAGATAAGATTCTTGTGTTTCCATGTGGGAAAGGCTCAACGGTTGGATCTTATGTTATCTATGGCCTGAAGAAGAACGGAGTAGCTCCTCTAGGTATCATCAATAAGGAAACCGAAACCATCGTTGCCACTGGCGCCATACTTGCGGGCATACCGTGTATAGATGGAATAGATATAGAAAAAATACCGGATGGAGCATATGTAATAATGGATGCAGACAATGGTATCATAGAGATCAAGGAAGAGCCCTAGTTGTCCAGACAATACCGTAACCGTTCAAATCTAAACTGATCTCCTTGGGGTTTTCTTTCCAAGATATCTTGCCACTAACGGTGCACATCCATATTTTTGTCCCCACGTAGGTTGGGAATTTCCATATTTTTTGAAAAGTGCCCTTCGTTGTTATATCCAGATTTATTTTTAGATCTATCTGCTGGAGCAAGATGTTCATCTTTTTCTCTGCACTAAGCGAGAAAGAGGTAGGGAACTTGGTGAATATGAATATCCTCTCTTTCTGCTTTATTTTGAGGTCGAATGTCTTGAATTCCGTTATGCTCTCTCCATCTGGAGTAATCACGAGTTCGCCAAATGTTATGATTTTGTGAAGTTTTGAAGAGATTGAACTGGGTGTTGGGTAACATTTGCTTATGTATATCTGCCAGCCATTATCTAAAGAGATGTAAAAACGATCCCACCCATCTACAAGGAATTTCCTAACATAGAATGGAGACCACGAATGTTCAATGAAACCTTTTCCAGTTACCTCGTAAACCACTCCATCTAAAGATATTTTTCCAGTAACATTGCATCCCAGGAGTATATAGCTTGCCAAATTTCCTTTAGATACATTGATTATCCTTGAGCTTGATGTCCAGAGGGGGAGGGAATGGGAAAAATAATCGAGATCTACAGAGATGGAATGTTTTTCATGCATTTCAGCATGAACATGCCATTCGGGATAAGTTCCTTGCGCCCAAGATTCTCCAAAAGTAATATCTACACCTGGCGCAGTTGCTATCAAAGTGCCCCTCTTTTCATTGATGAGTCCACCATAAACGTTTCCTTTGTCATCGGATAGCACCAAAACAAATACATCCGGCTTCAGCTGGCCAAACAGATCTCCATAAGCCATATGATTGAAACTGATGATGATCGACCATTTCTTTGTTTCTCCATCGAGGTTTGCAGTGAAAGTCCACCACTCTCTGCTAACCATAAGAGAATGAAAGTGGCATCCCTCATCTTCTCCCGTCAAAACTCTTCTGGATGGAAGTATGATTGTTGGTGGGGGTGGGGGCTGTTTTTTCTCAGTTACATTTTTTAAGCATGGTGGGGTCTCTTCCTTTTTTTCCTTCTCTGGATAGAAGTATCCAACTTTGTAGAGGAAGGCTACAGCAATGATTATTACAATTACCAGTATCGCCACATCTATCTTTTTCATAGTCATCCTTTTTATAAACTCATCAGAAAGATTCTGCACCTTGCGTTTATTAAACCTTTTGTAACAAGCATTGACAACTTCTAGAAAAGTCTTTAAATATAGCCTTTTAATCGCATAGTGATGGCTAGGAGAAGAAAACTGGAGAAGGAGAAAGGCTATGAGTTCAAAATACCGGAATTCGATGAAAAGGCATTCATTAGAAAAGAGAGAAGAAATACCAAGGTTGTTTTCCTTTCCTTCTGCTTCGCTTTTTTCATAGCTGGGGTTTCTCTCTTTCTTTGGTCTGGGATGAGTTCTCCTTACAGATGGCCCCTTATTCTCCTGTTTGGCGTCTTTATGAGCCCCTTTTTGCGTTATTTGATTACAAAACTAAACATAGATGTATCTGACTTTGGAAAGAAGGAATGGGCGGGAACTTTCTTCACTTACTTCCTCGCTTGGCTAATGGTTTTCACAGTTCTAGTAAATCCTCCTTTCTACGATGATGCCCCTCCGCACGTGGAGCTAGCCCTGCTACCTCGCGTTCAGGAGCCTGGAGGAAGTATTATTATAGCTGCGTACATCGTTGACAATGCTGGTATAAAGGAAATAAATCTAACCATTATTGAGCCTGGAGGGGGGGTCATTTATCCTAGTTATTTGAAAAAGGGGAATGTCTACATATGGAACTACTCAAATCCATTAAACCTGATCGGTGACTTCAAAGTAAAATTGACTGTCGAGGATGTCAACAACCACATAACTAAATTAGAAAGAACATTTTCCTACTCAAAGGATACAATAAAGCTCATTTATCCAAGGAATGGAACGAAGGTAAACTCTGCAACTCCAATAAGGTTCTACATTGATAAAAATGTAAGTGAAAAATTTCTTCCTATCTGCATAGTCAACAACGAAACGATAAACTTAACAAGGAGTGGAAATTTCTACGAGACTTCTCCAACCTATAAGGGATGGATTCCTAATAGTAATGTCAGCATAAGGGTAATCCTCAAAGTTAGACATTGCTTTAATCAATGCTTGAATAATACTGTCGTCGACAGTTCTTTCTATACATTCTCAACCGAAAATGATCCATCAATAGGAAGTGAGGAAGGACCGAAGGCGGAGGTAGAACTTCCAAAGCCAAAACGATTTTCACTAATACCTGGCTTTGACTTCCTTCTCCTTGCGGTGGCAATAGTTGTTGTAATGATGATGAGGAAGATGTATGATAGAGATTGAGCCCATCATAAAGCAAATTAAAAGAAATGCCAGAAGGAAAAATTTCAACCCAAACCTGCCCGCCAGAGTATGGTCTGAGAAGGATAGGGTTCTTGGTGAAGTAGGGAAATCCTTTGTGGTCGTTCTCAGAACGGGTGGATGCTCCTGGAGTAAAAAATCTGGTTGTAGCATGTGTGGTTACTTTAACGATAGCCTAAACAGAGATATAAGAGCAGATGAAGTTTTAACCCAGATGAGGCATGCTTTATCGTTGTATAGTAACGAGGATTGCATAAAGATATTCACATCTGGAAGTTTTCTCGATGAAGGAGAGGTTCCTTTTGATGCTCAGCTTAAAGTGATGGAAATGCTCTCTCAAAGAAAGGATTTAAGGGTGGTATCTGTGGAAAGCAGACCAGAATTTATCTCAAAGGAAAAATTGAGGAAATTAAAAGAAGTTGTTGGAGATAAGGTTCTGGAGGTTAGCATCGGTTTGGAATCCGCAAATGAGAAAATTTTGAAGTACTGTATAAATAAAGGTTTAAAGTTTGAAGATTACAAGAAGGCGGCTAGGATATTGAAGAAGGAAAAGATAAGGATAAAAACTTACATTTTGCTCAAGCCCCCTTTCCTAAAGGAAATAGAAGCGATAAAGGATTGCGTTGAGACTGCAAAGAAAATAAGAGAGCTTACCGATGTCATCTCGCTCAACCCCGTTGCCGTACACAGGAATACCCTCGTTGAGTATTTGTGGAAGAGAAAGGAATATCGCCCTCCTTGGTTGTGGAGCGTGATAGAAACCATAAAGGAAATCAAGAAATTGGGAAACGTAGAAATTAAGTGCGATGTCACTGGAAAAGGTAGTAGAAGAGGTGCCCACAACTGTAAGAAATGCAGTAATAAGATTCTAGACATCATAAAGGAATTTTCTTTGGAACAGGATTTAGGAGTATTTGAAGGGGCTCATTGTGATTGTAAATATCTGTGGGAGGATTTGCTCGATTTGGAAATGTATTCCTATGGAGAACTGGTGGCTTGCTATGAGCGTGATTCAGAAAGGTGATAAAGTAGCAATAGTGGATGAGAAGGGAAAGAGGTGTTTATTAGTGATAGATGGAAGCAAGAAAAAGGTAAAGGGATTTGGCATACTTGATACGGACAACTTTATAGGTATGGAATATGGAAGGAAAATTTCAATTGGAAATAAGCATGCGTGGATTCTTAAACCATCCTCATATGATAGGTGGGGCTCTATAAAGAGGAAGGCTCAGATAATCCTGCCAAAGGATGCATCCACCATAATAGTAAACTGTTCAATAGTTCCAGGAAGTGTGGTAGTCGAGGGAGGTATTGGCTCTGGATCATTAACTATTATTATGGCTCAGATAGTGGCACCAAATGGGAAGATAATATCCTATGAGAAAAGAAGGGATTTCCTCGAGTTTGCGAGAGAAAACATCTTGAATGCTGGCGTTGAGAGGGTTGTCGAGATAAAAGAAAGGGATATAACCAAAGGCATAGATGAGAAGGAAGTCGATGCGGTTGTTCTTGACATACCAAACCCATGGGATGTGATCGATCACGCCTGGAATTCTCTCAAGGTTGGAGGTTATTTCTGCTCCTACACTCCACTAACTTCTCAAGTTGAAAAGACCGTAAAGAAGTTGAGGAAGCGCAAGTTCATAGAAATAAAGACGGTTGAAAATATACAGAGAGAGATAGTTGTTCTTGAGAAGGGAGTTAGACCTAGTTTTCAGATGCTTGGGCACACCGGTTACTTAACCTTTGCGAGGAAAGTTCTGGATTAAAGCGTTAGTCCCTTTTGATTTTGATATTTTCCAGATCTCTGCTCATAGGTTTTTGATGCTCCTGTTTTCATCTCCTCAAAAACGATTTGGCAGAACGTATCTCCAACCGATATCTCTACCTCCTTGTTGCTCCCATTGAAGCATCCTATGGTTAAGGTTCCTTTGAAGCCCGCATCAACTTTTCCAAAACATGCCAAAATACCCTTTCTTGCATAGCTCGATCTGATCCACAGCTGTGCACAAATATCTGATCCAAGCCTTATGGTCTCTTTGGTGCTTATCGCAAACCATGTGTTTGGAGGTATCTTTATCTTTCCCTCCCTGTAAATTTTACCATTTACGTAGATTTCAGCAATGGTCAAATCATAACCATTTGGGGTCAGGTTTTTTTCAGTAAAGTTTTCTATTTCTATCCTTCCTTCCCTGATCGCTTCCTCTATGTCCCTATCCGATAAAATTCCCATGGAATTAAAAAGACCGAGTTAAAACTTTTGTTCTAGGTTTGGTATGATATTTCTAAGTCTCCTGAGAGCTTTCAGTTTCTCATCATTTCCTATTTTTGCCTCTTCAATGCCAAGCCTCAATATCTCAATGGACTCATCCATTACCTTTCTATCAACTGGAAAAGGTACTCCATCCTTACCTCCAACAGCAAACGTGTACTTTATGGGATCTTTCCATGAAGGTTTTGCTCCATAGATGAGATCCGAAATCAGAGCTAACGCTCTTACAGTTTTTGGACCTACTCCTCTGATTGACAAAAGCTCTTCATAATTTTTTGGTTGAAATTCATGAATTTTTCTCATCAAACCCCAGTTTATATGCCTAGGCATGTCTAAAAGCTCTACCCTTTGTTTTTCCATCGGATTCTTCCATTCCTCTAAAGAAGTTTGCAAGTTTCCCTTTGTTAACAACCCCCAGTCTCTCTTCAAGTTTTTCAAACTATCACGCACTATATCAACGCACACCTTTCTCGTCTCACTGCTTTCACTTGACGTCATATCAAGAACGATACTTTCTTTGTTATCTCCAACTATAGCGGAGTGGGGTTCATTAACGTATGATCTGAGATTCTCAGAGTACCAGTGATATCTTCTAGCGTAGTGGTTATTTTCGTTCATTCCCTGCTGGATGATCGTCCATTTACCATCCTCTGAAAAAATGAGAACGTGGTGGTATAGAGTATAGCCATCCTGAATCGCTGCGTTATCAACCTTAGCAGCCATTCTGCTTGCGTACTTCAAATTTTCTATCATGCTAGTAGATAGAGCTAGTTTTTCTCCAAAATCTTCTATCTCATCTGGTGTTTTTCTTGATACTCTCCCTTTTCCACCCGCAATAGCTATTCCATGTTCCTCTGGATTTAAAGCTTCCTTAAGGGCTCCACAAGTTACCGTAGTTGTTCCAGATGAGTGCCAGTCAAACCCTAAAACGCATGATAATGCTTGAAACCAGAAAGGATCAGATAGTCTTCTAAGGATTTCATCTTTTCCATATTCAATGGTTAGTACATCCATAATTGCCCTTGACAATTTTACCATTCTCGCAAAAAGCCACCTTGGAGCTCTCCCTGGATGGAGTGGTAAGTTTGCTATCCCTGTCTTCCTCATCCACAACCTTATTGGAGGGAGTATTTTTATTCTTTTTCCCAAAATATGTAGATAGCCCCGCCAGGATTCGAACCTGGGTCAGGGGGTCCAGAGCCCCCTATGCTTGACCGCTACACCACGGGGCTATAAGTAAAAAATAGATTAAACTCTATATAAGGATTCTTCTGAGGTAGCTATCTATCATGGACAGAAAGTGTTAAATTCAACAGTTCTCAAGCGACTTGAACCGTTCCGTGTCCGCAAAAGGATAAAAGGAAACACCA
>JAGHAD010000135.1 GCA_021161685.1 Thermoplasmata archaeon
TCTTCAAAAGCTCGATCATAGTTGCCAACGCAAACGCAAAAACTACTTTTCTTGAGCTCGTTGGAGAGGAGAATCTAGATAGGAAGTTCGTTGAATATGTAAAGAGACTGAGGATGTCCCCCTCTTGTTTCATGGTATTCCTGGGGGTAGATATGGATCTATCTAACTATCCAACCATCATCGAGGATTTGGATGAAGGTTACAGCATCGTTATAAACTCCAATGCGGATCCAAGTTTAGCACCTAAAGGAAAAGCAAGCGTTACAATGTTGGTTGGAACGAATTATCACGAATTTCCGGAAAGAGGAACGAAAGAATATCTGGAGAAGAAAAGGGAACTTGCAGAGCTTCTGATCAAAAGAGCTGAGAAGATCATTCCAAACTTGAGTAAGCATATAGTTGTCCAAGATACCGCAACGCCAGAGACATTCGAAAGATACACTTCCATGCCGGAAGGAGCAATCTATTCTTTCGATCAGTCAATTGATACCAAAAGACCCTATTTCAAAACCCCAGTAAAGGGCTTGTACTTGGCAGGTGCATCGACCTTTCCTGGGGGTGGAATCGAGGCGGTAGTAATATCGGGAATCATCTGTGCGAACGATATATGTAATTGGGAATCTAAGGTATGAGCGATGTCCTGGATTATGGCTTCGAAAAAGATTTTTATACATCTCCTCTATTCCTACTTCACATTTCAAAGCAGGAGGTTCCAGTATGCCTATATATGTGAGATTTAAGGTACCAAAGGATCTCGAAAGAATGACATACGAGCTCGTCGAAAAGGCTAGGGAAACGGGAAAAATAAGGAGAGGAACAAACGAGGTGACAAAGCAGGTAGAAAGGGGACAGGCTAAATTAGTTATAATGGCTGAAGATGTTACACCAGAAGAAATCCTAGCTCACATGCCTTTGCTATGCGAGGAGAAAAACATTCCTTATACGTACGTATCGAGTAAGCAAGAACTTGGCGCCGCCGCTGGTCTAGAAGTAGCTGCTGCATCGGTTGCCATCATATCGCCTGGGGAAGGTAAAGAGGACTTAGAAAATATTATAAAGAGGATAGAAGAATTAAAGAAGAAGGGTTAACATGGTAGAGGGAACACCCTGTGAGGTTGTCGAGATAATTGAGAGAACGGGTATGGCTGGAGAGGCTACACAAGTCAAGGTTAGGGTACTCGAGGGGAGCGACAAAGGAAAAATAATAACTAGAAATGTCAAGGGACCGGTTCAGCTTGGAGACATATTGATGCTGGCAGAAACTCAAAGGGAAGCTAAGAAGCTTGGAAAGACGAGATAGGTGTAAAAATGGTAGAGAGAAGGATATGTTCGTTCTGCGGAAATGAGATAGAGCCCGGAACTGGAAAGTTATACATAAGGAAGGATGGTACGATCTATCATTTCTGTTCAAGCAAATGTCAGAAGAACATGCTGAAACTCAAAAGAATTCCAAGAAAGGTTAGGTGGACGAGGTTCTATTCTAAATAAGAGCGATTTTTTCTATGGAGGTGGAAAAATGGTCGAAATAAAGATTATAGAAATTGAAAAACCAGATGATGTGAACATCATCATAGGGCAAACTCATTTCATAAAGTCCATCGAAGATTTATATGAAGCCATGGTTGGTTCTGTGCCTAACGCTAAGTTTGGAATAGCGTTTTGCGAAGCAAGTGGAGCTTGCAAAGTTAGATGCGAGGGGAACGATGAGGAACTCAAGAAACTTGCTGCCGAAAATGCCTTCAGGATAGGAGCTGGACATACTTTTATCATCTTCATGAGAGACTGCTATCCAATTAACGTCCTTAACGCGATAAAGAATGTGCAGGAAGTTTGCAGGATATTTTGTGCAACGGCAAATCCCACAAAAGTAATAGTTGCAGAAGAAGAGATAAAGGGAAGGAAGGGAAGGGGCATTCTTGGAGTAATAGATGGATTTGTGCCGGAGGGAATAGAAGAAGAAAAAGATATAGAGTGGAGGAAGAGTTTCCTTAGGGAGATAGGTTATAAGTTGAGATGAAACCAGACGTTATTTTTGATAACCATTTGCACCTTAGGAGGAATGGGAGGTATCTAGAGGCTGTTAAGGATTTTAAGAGAGCTGGCGGGACGCATTTCATCCTATGCCAATATCCAATGCCCGACAAAGCTCTTTCAGAAAGAAGTTATCTACCATGCTATATGGATACAATTAAAATGGCAGAGGAAGTGGAAAGGGAGACGGGCATAAAAGTGTTTGTAACAATTGGGCCCTATCCCGCAGATTATCTTCTTTTCAAAGAGAAACTCGGTAAGGAAGGGGCAATGGATCTAATGAAGAAGGGGATGGAGGAAGCTGCAAGGTTATGTGCAGAAAACAAAAGATGTGTTGGTATAGGAGAAATAGGAAGACCCCACTTTAAGGTGGAAGACGAAATCATTGAGGAAAGCAATGAAATTATGATTTATGGAATGCAATGCGCAAAGGAAGTTGGAGTACCAGTAGTACTGCATACCGAGAAAGCAACTCCTTCAATCTTTAAGGAACTGGCTGAGATGGCAAAAAAGGTTGGATTAAGACCAGAAAAAGTTGTCAAGCACTTTTCACCCCCTTTCATATACTATGAAGAAAATCATGGATTGATGCCATCTGTTATATCGAGCAGAAACAACATAGAGATCGCCCTGAGCAAGGGAGATAGGTTTCTGATGGAAACCGATTATATAGATGATCCAAACAGGCCAGGTGCCGTACTTGGCCCAAAGACCGTACCGAGATTGACCAAGCGTTTGATCAAGGAGGGAAAGATGGAAGAAGAGCAATATTACAAGGTGCACGTGGACAATCCTGAAAGAACTTATGGCATAGATCTGCAGTAACTAGATTTCGCTCCTATTGAAGAGATAGCTGCTCAAGAACATCACTCCCATGCATACTCCGAGAACAATCAGGAAATCAACATGCAATGGAAAATGGTTATATCCCATCAAGGATCCTCTTAAACCATCAACGGCATATGTTAATGGATTGATCTCAGATAGAACCTTCAACCAGCATGGCATGGTATCTATTGGGAAGAAGGCAGACGATAGCAAGATCATGGGAAACAGTAATAAATTCATAATGAGCTGGAAACCTTGAAAATCTTTGGTAAAGGTTGCTATCATTATACCAAAACCGACCGCGACCAGAGCAGATAGAATCATAAAAGGGATTGCTGGAAGTATCGCCTTTACTTTAACACCTAACAGTATAGAGATGATGAGGATAATGAAACCCTGAATGAGAGCAACAGTTCCTCCTCCAAGTGCCCTCCCAATAACTATTGATAATCTGCTCACGGGTGCAACTAAAACTTCTTGCAGGAAGCCAAATCTTCTATCCCATATGATGGAAATTCCAGCGAATGCGGAGGAAAACATGATGCTCATTGAGATTATGCCAGGTGCAAGGAAATCGAGATACGTTAGGTTTTCACTACCAGGTAGAGCAACTACCTTGTTTAATCCCATCCCAAGAAATGCAAGGAAGAATACCGGCTGGACGATATTTCCTATCACCCTGCTTTTAGCTCTTACAAATCTTTTCATCTGCCTTGCCCACATTACATAAATGGCTTGAAGCTCGCGCAGTTTCAACCTTTTACCCTCCTAACTTTCTTCCAGTGTAATGCAAGAAAACGTCATCAAGATTTGGCTTGTGCAGGCTTATCGACTCTATCCTGATTCCATTTTCATTAGCAACTTCGACGATCATTGGAATCTTTTCCTCTCCATGGTTAACGCTCACAACCAGGAGGTTATTTGTAGTCCTCACAACGTTTAGATCTGTTCTTTCAACTATTTCTCTAAGCTTTTCAGGATGTGAGCATGTGATAGAAATCACATCTTTTCCAATCCTGTTCTTCAGTTCCTCGGGTTCATCTATAACCAAGATCTTACCGTTGTTTATTATCGCTACCCTATCGCTCAGCTTATCCGCCTCCTCCATGTAATGCGTGGTCAGAAAGATGGTGATACCTTCCTCTTTGTTCAATCTCTTTATATAATTCCATACGGTAAATCTGGCTCTTGCATCCAGACCAAGGGTTGGCTCATCTAGGAAAAGAACTTTTGGAGAATGCATAAAGCTTCTCGCTATTTCAAGCCTTCTTTTCATTCCTCCAGAATAAGATCTAACCAAGTCATCCGCCCTATCAACCAGATCAACGAGATTTAAGACGTACTCTATCCTCTCTTCCCTCTCCTTTCTGCTAAGTCCGTACATCCGTGCGTGGAAATCCAAATTCTCCCTGCCGGTTAGCTCCGTATCAAGAGCGGGCTCTTGAAAAACAACGCCTATCTTTTCCCTAACCTTACTTCTTTGCCTCACAACATCATATCCACAAATTTTTGCGGTTCCACTGGTTGGTCTAAGCAGGGTTGTCAACAGCTTAACCGTCGTGGTCTTCCCTGCTCCATTTGGACCGAGAAATCCAAATATTTCTCCCTCTTCAACAGAGAGGTTAACTCTATCTACAGCGATGATAACCCCGTTGAAGGTCTTTGTGAGATTGTGGGTTTCTATGGCTTTCATGAAGCCCGTTAAATGGTAAATAAATTTAAGGTTTGTGAGGGGATAACTTACTGGATGCAACTGAAAAGAATCGTGGATAGTTACATGAGGAAAGTACCAAAAGTAAAGGAATTGTGTGATAGATGCCTTAAAACGGAAAGATGGGGAGGCAGGGTTGTTCTTATGGTAGTTGATGCTGCTTTTACTTCAACGGGCCTTAATTACTTTACAGCTGTAGTACCAAAGGTTCGAGAATTTGAGAGAAAGTTTGTTGAAAATGGAAAAATAAGAGATCTGAAAGATTTGGCAAAGGCTGAGATAGGCGTTTTGAAGGAAGTGTGGAAAAATACTAGGTCTTGGAATGCTGCAAAGGAAATAGCTCTATACCTTTCCAGCATAAATAGCGATGATAAAAGGGCTTTGAGAGAGTGGGCAAGGGAATCCAAGCTGGAAGAATGGCACAACGATCCATTGGGCAGGATAAAGGGTGTTGGTCTAATTACCTTTCAGTACCTGAGAATGATGGGAGGAATAGATACGGTTATGCCGGACAAAATTGTGAAGAGAGTCATTAATGAGATATTGAGGAAAGCCGGTATGGAGCCGGTTAATGATGATATGGAATTCATTAGGTTAACAGAAGAAATAGCCATAAAATGCGGGTATAGACCAATAGAGCTGTGCTGGATGACATGGTTTGTACAGGAAGAAGATAAAATAACTAGGATGGAAAAATATGCAGAAATCCTTGATAAAATTTAAGCTCAAATGGCATGAAACCTTAATGAAGATGGTTCAGAAATCAAGAGTTCGAAAAAGACTCATCCAAAACTCTCCTCCTAATCTCCATTATCCTTTCAAACTCCTCTGGATTCAGAGAGATAACGGCTCCACTCTTCTTTGTCAGTAAAATCCTTTCCTTTATGAGATCCTTCATGATTCTTCTTACTCTTTTTCCATCTCTCTTTATCTTGGATGCAATCCATTTGACGACACTATCCATAGGTAGATAGGACTGACCCCACACCCTTCTTCTTACCAGTTTATCAAGGATTGTTGCAACTATTTGCTCATCAGTTAATTCAACCTTCATGGTACAGATGCTGAACTTTGTAAGGCAAAATATTTATACCTTTAAAAGCAAATTGATTTACCATGGAATCCGAAAACAGCACCATTTTAACCGAGATCTTCGGGAATTCTCCACTTGTGAGAATCTTGGATTTCTTCCTAGATAACAAGCTCCTTGACTTCTCAAAAAATGAAATAGCAAGGGAGACAGGAATGAGCAAGGTAACGGTTCATAAATACATTGATGCTTTGCTCAGGCTGGGCATACTGAAGGAGAACAGGAAAATAGGAAGGGCAAGCATGTATAAGCTGAATCTTGAAAGTCCCTTGGTAAAGAAGCTAATGGAAATTGAGGACATTTTGATAAAGAAGGGGTATGAAGAGTCTTTGCTCAAGGTTTCAACCCTATGAAATTCCCCCTATTTGATTGACGTTTTCATTGATAATGATTGAAAAAGAAATCCGAACATCCTGTACACCTTTGGCAAGGCAATCACGAGACTTCCTCCAACCTTACTTTCAGTAAAGAAGGAAAAAAATTTTTTAACCTTCAACGTTAAGCCGCTGGCGGGATTCGAACCCGCGACCTACACCTTACCAAGGTGTCGCTCTACCGGCTGAGCCACAGCGGCTTAAAAGGTTATTGTCTTCCTACCTATTAAACTATCGCTTACAGCTGGAATCTGAAGTTTTCAAGGGATTTTTCTTCCTCCTTTCCGCTCAGCCATTTTGCTAACTTATCCGCAAATACCCATCCGAAATATCCCATAAAAAAACCAAAGAAGCCCCCTATGCTGAGGGTTACAACCTGCTTTAAAAAAGAGAAGCTCTCCGTGAAGAACATGATTAAGGTGCTTGTTACGATGTAAACCAGGATTATCAACAATAGGAGGCGGAAGGCGTGGGAGGCTATCACAAAGGTCTTTGTCGGGGTAATTTTATTTTGAATGTGGTAGCGCTTTACTTTTCTGAGTCTGGTTTTCTTTTTCGGATAAAGTTTTTTCTTAGGTACCAGTCCTATCCCCTCCTATACAACGATAAGGCATTGGAGGTATAAAAATTGACTGGAAATTGTTTCAAACCCGAGGTGTTATAACCTATATCCAGACTGTCAACTTTTTTATGAATTTAGGTATTTAAACCCCTCCTAGACCGGTTTGAATAGGTCTAGGAGGGGATGGAATTGCTGGACAGACTTGTGAAGATAATTGTGGATAGAAAAATCTTTTGCTGGGATAGGAAGA
>JAGHAD010000035.1 GCA_021161685.1 Thermoplasmata archaeon
ATCTTATACCGTGCATCCCAATCCACAATCGCAAGGGATGCACGGTATATCTACCTTATTCATCCACAATTAACTTCGCAGTACCTCTTGCCATATGAAGTATTTGGCTTTGTTTATTGCGTGCACTCTCCTATTTCCTGGATTAGCTGTCGATGGAAAGGTGAAGCCATTGGATGTGATAAAAGTAACCGTACTTGTAAAGAATGAGACTGGGGGCCGATCAAGTATGCATGGATTTTTGCAGAGCTGTGAAAGGGGTTGATTCCTTGAGGTGTATCCAAACGAAACGATATGGCTTGACATCCATGTCTTTTCTCCACTATGGCTCCTTAGCCATATTCTGAGCCGAGACACCTGAAGAAATAATATACCACTCTTCTTATATCGAATGTTAACATAGATTATACCTGAAAAGCTGGAGTAGCGGGGGGTGGATTTGAACCACCGATCTACGGGTTATGGGCCCGTCGGGATATCCTGGCTACCCCACCCCGCTATCTAATGTTTATAGTAGAAACTTCCTTATAAAGTTTGTCCCGAGAATTGTAGTTAATGCACCCTAAACCACCCCATCTTCAACCTTATGAGTTTATCTCTATTTATCTTATTTCTTGCTTTTTCCTGAAACGATTTGAAGATATTCATGTTATCCAGAATTAACTTGCCCTGGGTTAGAGGATCAAGAACGATGGTATTTCCCTTTTCAATTTCATCTAAAACCTCTCTTGTGGTGTAACAGAAAATGTCCGCAGGGAAGTCAGCTTCCATCTTAATTTTGTTTTCCATTATGATAAAAAGATCAAAGTCGCTTAGCAAATTGTCGTCTCCTCTTGCCTTCGAGCCAAAAAGAACGATGCAAATCCTTTCCTTTTTAGACTCTCAACAAACTTTACAAAATTCCTCTCCCATTCATCATGTATTCTTTTTATTATCCTATAATAGCTTGACATGTTCCAGTATCCTCTCCATACATTTTATAGCCTCTTCCGCCTCTTCTCTTTCATACTCTGTCAGCCTAGCATCTGAATATCTAGCCTGTGTATAATGCTCTGCCAATTTTTGCACATTTTTGATATCCTCAGGTATTTCATGCCCAAGCTCCTCCAGTATTCTTAAAAGTTCAACTAAGGAATGAGTATAAGTTTCGATCCGCTCTTTTCTATTATTTTACCCTTAAGATAGAGCTCGATCGCCTGTTGGCAAGAGAAGCAGGCTATGTCATAAAGTTCCATTTCAGGAGCTTTCCTGGCGTTAATTTCAAATCTCTTGGATTTCTCATACCAGTCCGTGCCCTTAATGAGGATTACGAATATAATGGTTAGTCCTTTTCAATCAGAGTATCTTCCACACCTTTATGCTGTACTTTCAGCATTCTTGGTATTATCTTCTCTTTCTCAATGCTATTAAAATTGCTGTAACTGCTATGACCGCAATTATTATTCCAGTAATCCCTATATCCGGTGTCTTTTTATCATGCCCTCCATCCTGCCCAGTTTGGTTTGTCTGATTTACCGGAGCCGTTGGCTTTGGGAATTCATAGTAAAGGGTATCCATTCCCTCCTTTGAGAAATTCCCGTTGACCAGAGAAATTTCGTTGGTCGCCATAAGAATAGTAGTTGCATTTATGCTAAAACTTATCTCATTTTCATCTTTGAGCTGGAAGAAAGCCCTTAATTTATCATCGGTACCGGGAGCTGGACCAACGTCGTTTGAAATATTTTTGCCTTCAAAAAGGACTACTCCTTTCTTATATTTCATCTTTTCTCCCATCATTTCTCCAAAGTCCATATCCACATACATTATGTCGTACTTCCTTTCCTCATCGCCAAGTTTGGTTATCAAACCGATTACCACCGAATACATGTAATACTTCTCTTCAATTCCTGCGCGTCCCAGCTTGCCGGCGACTTGGAGCGTTACGGTTACGTTCTTTCCATCTCGATAATACGTCACTTTCTCAATGTCTATGCATGGTATATCCACAGTTTGGTTGGTCATGCTGCTCTTGACGTCTCCAACCTGATCCTGTATAATTTTCTCTTCAACTGCGGTTACTTGCCCCACTGATATAAGGAGGGAGCAAACGATTATTGTAAATGGAATGGTTCTCTTCACGAATTTTCCCCCTTTTGTTGTTACAAAAAGATAAGGATCCGTCCTATTTAAATTTATTCCTCTAAGAAGTTTAAAATTTCTCTGTTGAATTCTTCCGCCCTTTCCAAGTGAATCCCATGGGTTCCGCACGGTATTTTCACCAATTTAGAGTTCACAATCAGTTTATGAAGTATATCCGAACAGATTGGGGGAATGACGTTATCGCATTCTCCAGTAATTATCAAGGTTTTCGTTTTCAGGTTTTTCAATCTCTTTGTTGCATCGTGCTTCATTATCGCCCTGAGCTGTCTAAGGAGAATGTCGGGATAATTCTTCTTCGAAGCGTACTCAAGGATCAAAAAGTTGATGAAATCCTTGTTTTCTTTCAGAAATTCTTTGCTGAAAGCCAGTTGCATGACATAGTTAAAAATCCTTTCAAAAATGGATGCATCGGCATCAACTATATCGTCAACGCCCTCTTTCATTACTTTCCTGAATCCCTCTATGAGATTTCTTCCAACCTTTCTATCCAGCTTGGCAGCCGTTGAGCAAAGGGCGAGCTTATCAACCTTATCCGGATATCTTATTGCAAGCTCTTGAGCTATCATACCGCCCATAGAGCTACCAACCACATGAGAACTTTCTATGTTTAGATATTCAAGAAGGGAAGCGCAATCAACGGCCATGTCTTCAATGGTAAAAAAACCCTTTGGCGCCTTGCTTTCTCCTATTCCCCTATTATCAAAAACTATGACCTTGTACCTTTCCTTAAAGAAATTTACCTGAGGTAGCCACATCCTATGGTCTACTCCAAATCCAGAGATGAAAAGGATGGGCATTCCATCTCCCACAACGTGATAGTTGATCTCTACTTCATTCAGCTTTGCCAATGGCATCAAAAGCCTTGAAATTTGCAAACCTATAAATCTTTAACCCCTATTACCCTTTGGTGAATCATATGGACTGGTACAAGGAAGCTCTCTACATAAGGGAGCAAAGCATGAAAAGCAATGAGCTATTTGGAACAAGTTTACCTCTTATAGCGAGCGAGAACATACTTTCTCCCCTCTGCAAAGAAGTTCTGCTCAGCGACTTCCATGGAAGATACGCAGAGGGAACGCCTGGAAATAGATACTATGAAGGCTGTGAATTTTTTGATAATGTTGAACTAAAAGCCATAGAGCTGGCAAAGAAACTCTTCAGATGCTCCTATGCCGATGTAAGACCTACCGCTGGAACAACTGCAAATATGGCTGTATTAAAAGCCCTGATAAAGCCAGGGGAGACGGCTACGGTTCTTGATACTGCAGATGGAGCACACATATCATTTGGCAGATGGGGTGCCGCTGGCGTGAGGGGAATAAATCTTGTTTTCTATCCATTTAATGATGAAGAAATGAATATAGATGTTGATGGTGCCAAAAAAGTAATTAGGGAAGTTAAGCCGAAGCTTGCCCTGTTTGGTCAATCCGTTTTTCTCTTTCCAACCCCGCTAAAAGAGCTTGCAGAGGTAGCTCATGAGGTGGGAGCATATGTCGTTTATGATGGTGCGCATGTACTCGGTTTAATCGCAGCGGGATTTTTCCAGGATCCTTTAAGAGAAGGGGCCGATGTAATGACGGGTTCCACCCACAAAACCTTACCAGGTCCGCAGGGAGGCGTAATTCTATCCGACCATAAAGGTGATACCGAGGAGGACAGAAGGTTCCTCAGAAAATTGAACTTTGGAGTATTTCCAGGGGTGACTTCTTCCTATCATCTGCATCATGTAGCAGCAAAGGCAATAGCTTTTGCAGAGCACTTGCAGTTTGGAAGGGAATATGCTAGGCAAACTATAAAAAATGCTCAAAAACTTGGAGAAGCTCTTTATGAGAGGAACTTCGATGTATTTGGAGAAAAGTTAGGTTTCACAAAGTCTCACCAGTTACTTGTTAGGATAGGGGAGGGCAAGGGGAAATTGGCGTCATCGAGACTTAGGGAGGCTGGAATAATAACAAATATGAACATGATTCCCGGCGATAAGGATCCTCTCAATCCATCTGGAATAAGACTTGGAACCCAAGAACTTACAAGAGTTGGAATGAAAGAAGAGGAAATGGAACAAGTTGCAGATTTCATAAAAAGGGTACTCATTGATAAGGAGGATCCGAGTAAGATAAGAA
>JAGHAD010000008.1 GCA_021161685.1 Thermoplasmata archaeon
ATATCAAACGTGGCCCTTGCGGTTCATCCAGAAGAGAGCTATGTTGAGATAGAGTACGAAGGAGAAAAACTTATCCTTGCAGAAAAAAGACTTGAAAACCTATTTGCTGGAAAGGGGTATAAGGTTATAAGGAGATTTAAGGGAAGAGACCTAGAATATATGGAATATGAGCCAATTTTCAAATTTGTGAAACCCGATAAGAAGGCATGGTATGTGGTTTGTGCAGATTTTGTTACAATGGAAGAAGGGACAGGGATTGTTCACATAGCTCCAGCTTTTGGAGAAGAGGACTACGAGGTTGGTAAGGTATATGATTTACCAATCGTACAACTCGTAGGAAAGGATGGGAAATTTGATGAAAGGGTAAAGCCATGGAAGGGAATGTTCGTCAAGGATGCAGATCCAAAAATTATAGACTACTTGAAAGAAACCGGCGCCCTTGCATGGGAGGAGGAGTACGTTCATGAGTATCCGTTTTGCTGGAGATGTGATACGCCGTTGCTGTATTATGCTATGGATTCATGGTTTATAGCAGTCTCAAAATTGAGAGAAAACCTGTTAAGGAACAATGAGAACATAGAATGGTATCCCTCCCACATAAAACATGGAAGGTTTGGGGACTTCTTGAGAGAGGCTAAGGACTGGGCTCTTTCAAGGAGCAGATATTGGGGAACACCTCTTCCAATATGGATTTGTCAAAAGTGTGGGGAAACTATGTGCATAGGAAGCATAGAGGAGTTAAAAAGCTTGAGTGAAAACTTCCCAGAAAAGATCGATCTCCATAAACCTTTCGTTGACAATTTAATACTGAAATGCCCAAAATGCAAAGGCGAGATGAAGAGAGAAGACTACGTTATAGACTGCTGGTACGATTCGGGCTCCGCCTTTTTTGCGCAGTGGCATTACCCTTTTGAGAATGTCGAAGAGTTCAAAAATAACTTTCCCGCAGATTTCATCTGTGAAGCCTTGGATCAAACCAGGGGATGGTTCTATTCTCTGCTGGCTGTTTCTACGCTTCTCTTCGACAAACCACCTTACAGGAAGGTACTTACCCTCGGGCTTGTTCTTGATAAGCAAGGTCAGAAGATGAGTAAAAGCAAGAAAAATTACGTCGATCCAAAGGTAATTTTCGATAACGAGGGGGCAGATCCGCTCAGGTGGTACATGATATCTGCAAACCCACCATGGGCTCCAATAAGATTCTATGAAGAGGCAGTTAAGGAAACATTAAGGAGATTTATGCTAACTCTCTGGAACTCATTCAAGTTTTACTTAACTTATGCTCAGCTAGATAAGTTTGATCCAAGGAGACATTCTGTAGACGTCAAAAGTAGAATGCATCTCGATAGATGGATCATCAGCAAGCTCCAGAATTTAATAGGAGAAGTTAGAGAAAATGTAGAAAAATTTGAACTGCAAAAGGCATCTAGAGCTATAGAAGAGTTCGTCATCAAGGACCTCAGCAATTGGTACATAAGGAGATCGAGGAAGAGATTGTGGATCGAGGAAATGACCCAAGAAAAGGCAAGCTGTTATTCAACCTTACATGATATTTTCTTTACCCTTTCCAGACTGCTTGCTCCCTTTATTCCCTTCCTAAGCGAGGCCATGTATCTGGCTATTAAAACAAAAGATATGCCAGAGAGCGTACATTTGCTTGATTATCCAAAGAAAGAGGAAAGGCTTATAGATAAAGATCTCGAGAGATCGATGGATATATCAAGACGCATAGTTGAGTTGGGTAGGGTGCTGAGGGGAAAGATTGGGGTAAAGGTACGGTACCCTCTGTCAAAAGTAATTATCGTTTGCGGGAACGATACAAAAAGAGAGATAGAAGACCTACTTGAATTAATAAAAGAAGAGCTGAACGTTAAGGAGATAATCTTTTCAGGTAGCAGGGAGGAGGCAATAAAAACCATAGGGGAGAACAATTATGCAGAAATTGAGGGTGAAGGAATATATCTTATTGTTGATAAGAGATTAACTCCGGAATTGTTCGCAGAAGGTTTCTCGAGAGAGATAGTGAGGAGGATACAGGCAATGAGGAAGGAAATGAACCTTTCAATAGAGGATAGGATAGAAACGGAGATATCGGTGAATGAAAAAGGCAGAGAGGCTATAGAGAGATGGAAGGATTATATCTCCGGAGAAACGAGATCCAAGAAAATAACCTTTACCGAAGAAGTAAAAGGTGAATTGATCAAAAAATGGAAGATAGGAGATGTTGAAGTTACCATAGGAATAAGGAAAGGCACGTAAGAAAGGAATAATATAAATATTGCGTTTTCATTACGCCTTTCGCTGATGGTGATCGAAATGGCGGAGGAAAAGAAAGATACAATAGCGGTTTTACTTGAGGAGAAGAGGCTCTTCCACCCACCAGAAGATATCGTGGAGAACAGCAATGTAAAGAAGTGGATGAACGAGCACGGAATAGAGACATACGAAGAGCTATTGGAAAAAGCAAAAGATATAGAATGGTTCTGGGGAGAAGTTTCTAAGGACGTTGTCAACTGGTACGAACCTCCAAAGAAGATCTTGGAATGGAAACCACCTTATGCAGAATGGTTTGTTGGAGCCAAGTACAACATAGTTCACGATGCTTTGGACAAGCACATCGGTACACCAAGGGAGAATAAAGTGGCTTACTACTTTGAGGGAGAGCCCGGAGATACGAGAAAACTCACCTATAAAGATCTCTACGTCAGAGTTAACAAGCTCGCAAATGCTTTGAAAGATCTAGGCGTTAAAAAGGGAGACAGGGTAGGCATATATCTACCGATGATACCTGAGCTACCGATAGCAATGCTTGCGTGCGCCAAGATAGGAGCTATACACTCCGTTGTTTTCTCAGGTTTTAGTGCCCTAGCGCTTAGAGAAAGAATAAATGATTGTGGGGCAAAGGTTGTTATAACGTGTGATAGCTTCTACAGGAGAGGAAAGAAAGTTCCATTAAAGAAACAAACCGATGAGGCTCTAAAAGAAGCTCCATCGGTTGAGCACTGTATAGTTTACAGGAGAACTGGAGATGAGGTTCCATGGAATAAAGAAAGGGACTTGTGGTGGGATGATTTGATAAAAGATAAGCCTGAAGAGTGCGAAACAGAAAAAATGGATGCAAACGATCCCTTGTTTATTCTCTACACCTCTGGTACTACCGGCAAGCCAAAGGGAGTCGTTCACAGGCATGG
This sequence comes from Thermoplasmata archaeon, assembly GCA_021161685.1. GTDB lineage: Archaea > Thermoplasmatota > E2 > DHVEG-1 > B18-G2 > JAGHAD01. The sequence goes on from JAGHAD010000008.1 coordinate 3,192, forward strand.
AGGTTATGCAGTTGGAGTCGCTACGACGCTGAAGTGGGTATTCGATATAAAGGATGATGACATCTGGTGGTGTGCTGCAGATATAGGATGGATAACGGGGCATAGCTATATTGTATATGGCCCACTCATTTTGGGAGCCACATCCGTTATTTATGAAGGAGCTCCAGACTATCCAAAGCCTGACAGATGGTGGGAAATCATAGACAAGTACAAAGTAACCATACTCTACACATCTCCAACCAGCATAAGGTTGTTCATGAAATATGGAGAAGAATGGGTCAAAAAGCACGATTTAAGCTCCCTTAGGCTGCTCGGATCGGTTGGAGAGCCAATAAATCCAGAAGCTTGGATATGGTATTACAAGAACATAGGAAAGGAGAGATGTCCAATCATGGATACCTGGTGGCAGACGGAGACGGGACAGTTTATGATAGCTCCTCTACCAATAACTCCATTGAAGCCAGGCTCAGCAACCAAGCCATTCCCAGGAATACAGGCTGAAGTTTTTGATGCAGAAGGAAAACCCATCAAGAATGCTGGAGGAAACCTAGTTATATTAAAACCATGGCCAGCCATGCTAAAAGGATTTTATGGAGATCCGGAAAGATACAAGCAGACTTACTGGTCGAGGTATCCAAACGTCTATTTAGCTGGGGATGTTGCAAGGAAGGACGATGATGGATACTTCTGGCTACAGGGAAGGGCAGATGATGTTCTTAACGTATCTGGACACAGGATAGGAAATTCAGAGGTTGAATCCGCCCTGGTTAGCCATCCAAAGGTTGCGGAGGCTGCAGTTATTGGAAAGCCGCACGAGCTGAAGGGAGAATGCATAGTTGCATATGTGGTGCTGAAGGAGGGAGTTGAACCTAGCAAACAACTAAAGGAAGAACTCAGAGAACACGTTGCAATCCAGATGGGAAAGATAGCCAGACCAGATGAGGTATGGTTTGTTAAGGATCTTCCAAAGACGAGGAGCGGAAAGATAATGAGAAGGGTAATAAGGGCAAAAGCCTTAGGTCAAGATGTTGGAGATACATCAACCCTAGCAAATCCAGAAGCTGTTGAAGAGATTGCAAGAGCAACTTGAGAGGAATTAGTATGAAGATATTCTTGGATACAGCTGACTTAGATGAAATAAGGGAACTTGCTTCTTGGGGAGTCATAGATGGAGTCACCACCAATCCCACATTGATAGCAAGGACTGGAAAATCTTTCAAGGAAATAGTTGATGAAATCTTCAAGCTCGTCGATGGACCGATAAGCTTGGAAGTGATATCGACCGATGCCGAGGGAATGATAAAGGAAGCGAGGGACTTGGCAAAGATACATAAAAACGTTGTGGTAAAAATACCAATGACATCGGAAGGTTTAAAGGCGGTAAAAAGACTAAGCAAGGAAGGAGTGAAAACAAACGTAACCTTAGTTTTTTCTGCCAATCAAGCAATTCTGGCAGCAAAGGCTGGGGCAACCTATGTTAGTCCTTTCATAGGAAGGCTGGATGATATTGGAAATGAAGGGATGAAAATAGTTGAGGAGATAGTTCAGATCTTTAGAAATTATGATTTCAAAACAAAGGTCATTGTTTCCAGCGTTCGCCACCCAATACATGTAATACAGGCGGCGAAGATCGGTGCAGACGTGGTAACTATTCCTCCAGCTGTGCTGAGGAAAATGGTAAAGCATCCTCTCACTGATATAGGAATAGAGAGATTCTTGGAAGACTGGAAGAAGGTACCGAAGTAATTCAAAGTTTCAAAAGTTCCTTCTTTCTCTCTTTTGCGGTTTTTCCAGTAGCTTTGTATAGGAATTCATTCCATTTCTTGATGAGAGAGACATCTTTACACTTTGAGGGATTCTCTTTTATATCTATCATTATGGAGGATTTCTCTCTCTTGATGAATATTCTACCTATACCATCAGCATAGAAACTGAAACCCTTCTCAACATCTCCCTTTACCCCAAAGTATTCTTCAAGTATCTTTTCGAGATTAGGGTTGTAACCTCTCTTTATGGTATAAACTCTCATCCGTCTGAATAAAACGCAACCAATTTTTAATCCTTACCCAAGTTGATCCCTTGTTAGCACGGTGATAGAAACTGGCTTCTTAATCAAATTTCCTATTCTCATTCCAACAATTGTATCTATGCCTTTTTCACTTGCAATGTCCACAAGGCGCTGGGTTATCACCCCATCAAAAACAACTGCAGACACTTTATTGTTATTTTTCAGAGTTTCTGTTAATTCCCTGACGGGAACTCTCCCTATCTCCTTTCCATCCTTGTCAAGGAGTACCGCCTTTAAACTTCCCGATATCTCTTCGAGCAATTCCCTGTATCTCTCTTGCTTTTCCGATAGGACAACCTTCCTTTTTTTGACCTTCCTTTCCTCCTCCTTCTTCTTCATCTCTATGTTGTACATCTCTGCATACTGCTCGGCTGGTATCTTGTTCTTCAAGGCTTTCATTATAAGCTTATATGGTAATTCTTCAACCTCTCTAGTTGGAGGTGCTCTCGCAACGAAATCTATATCTGCGACTTGCAACAGCTCTTTAAGTATCAGCTCTCCTCCCCTGTCTCCATCTACAAAAGCTGTTGCTATTTTTTCTTTTGTCAGATCTATGATCGTCTTTGGAATGCTCGTACCTTCAACTGCAATCACGTTCTTTATTCCATGTTTAAGTAAATTTAGAACGTCCCTCCTTCCTTCAACAATTATTATCGCATCACTTTTATCTATATTTGGTCCAGCTGGGCATCGATCGGGACCATAGGTTGTTATCTCCTCAACCTGCACCGCTTGGCGCAAACTCTCTGATAAACTCTCCCCTTCCTCCCTGCTCTCTTCTACCAACCTAGTGAGCAGTTCCTTTGCCCTTTCGATAATCCTTTTTCTTTTGGCAATCCTTACGTCTTCGATGCTTTCTATCGTTATCTTTGCCTTGCATGGACCAACCCTATCTATGCTCTCTAGAGCAGCAGCTAGAATAGCTGTCTCTACTTTGTCGAGAGCGGTTGGTACGAGGATGATCCCTTCGCTTTTTCCATTTACGGGCTTTATATCAACCTCTATTCTCCCAACCCTTGCAGATTTCTGCAGATCCCTTAGGTCGAGTTCTTCTCCAAGTAACCCCTCTGTTTGTCCAAATATTGCTCCAACGACATCTGGTTTTTCTACTATTCCATCCGTTTTTATACGAGCTTTAATCATATATTTTGTTGTTGAGGGATCCATGACCATGTCTCTTTCACCTCCTAAAAATAGCACTTCATAAGACTATCTCGGTACTGTATCTCCCTGATTGATTACCCTGTAGTGATGAAGTGATCCTAACATTTATCTTATGAAGTGCTATTTGTTGATAAAGAAGGAGACACCATATTTAAATCTTATTGTTCATCCATGCATCATCTCAGAATTGTTTACTAGCAAGTTCAGAAGGTAAAAATTAATTAATCTACTTTCTGTTTTTACAGAGACATGCATGTGCAGAATTACATAAAGGAGCAATTAAAAAAAGGAACCCTACACTTCGCTCTAATAGATCCAGAGAGGCAAGATCCAAAGGATGCGGGAAGGATGGCGAGAATTGCTGAAGAAGCTGGAAGTTCTGCCATAATGGTTGGTGGATCAACTATATCATCCCCTTCTGTTGTCGACGATACCATAAAGGAAATTAAAAAACAGGTAGATTTGCCAGTAATAATATTTCCATCGAGCTCAAAATGCATAAGTAGATATGCGGATGCCATTTTTTTCATGAGTCTCCTCAATTCAAGAAATCCAGACTACCTGATAGAGGAGCAGGCAAAGGGATCTTTACTCATAAAGAAGTTCAACATAGAACCAATTCCTCTGGGATACATCGTTGTAGAGCCTGGAATGGAAGTTGGAAAAGTGGGGGAGGCAAATCTTATAGGCAGAGATGACTGCGATAGAGCCATAAGATATGCTCTGGCGGCACAGTATCTGGGAATGTCTTTCGTTTATCTGGAAGCCGGATCCGGCGCAAATGAAGCTATTCCAGATGAGATGATAAGATCTGTTAAAAAGCATATAGACATACCTCTCATAGTTGGTGGTGGGATAAAGGAAGGAAGAACGGCAATAGAAAAGGCGAAGGCTGGGGCAGATATCATAGTTACGGGTTCTATCTTGGAAAAGGACAAGAATTCCATTTTTGAGATAGTTAACTCTATAAAAGGTGTCAGGAAATGAAAATTTTGGTTGGAATAACGGGCTCTTCTGGTGTGATATATGGTATAAGGCTGGTTGAAGTCCTTTCCAAGATGGATCAAGAAGTCTTTCTTATCATCTCCGAGAATGCGAGAAGGGTCATGGAAAGGGAGAGCAAAAGGAGTATAGAGGAAGTGGAAAGCCTAGTAAGAGAGAGCTATGATAATGATGATCTCTGCTCTCCTCCGGCGAGCGGCTCATTTTTAACGGATGCCACCGTTATAATTCCATGTAGTTTGAAGACCCTTTCGGCAATAGCAAATGGATATGCAGATACCTTAATATCTAGGGCTGGCATCTGTAGTTTAAAGGAGGGCAGGAAAACTATTTTGGTAATCCGCGAAACCCCTCTCGATCTATCCTCTTTGGAGAATATGGTAAAAGCGAAAAAGAGCGGAGCGGTCATTCTTCCAGCTTCTCCAGCTTTCTATCATAATCCAAAAAGGGTGGAGGATCTGGTAGATTTTATAGTGGGAAAGGTTCTCGATCAGCTTGGATTGAAGCATTCCCTTTTCAAAAGGTGGGGTCAATAGCGCTTGCATATCTCGATAAAGTTTCTGAAAATTTGGGTACCGTACTCGGTTTCTTCAACCTCAGGGTGGAATTGCAATCCAAAGATCGGTTTATTTTTATGAGATATCGCTTCTATCTTACAATCCCTCGAATGAGCAAGCACTTCAATTTCATCGGTTACCTGAGTGACCTCATCATTATGAGATGCCCAGACGATACTTTTCTTGGGAACTCCTTTGAAGAGAGGATGTTCCTTATCTATTATCAACTCAACCTTACCAAACTCAGGGATTTTTGCCGGTTCCACCTTTCCTCCAAAATGCCTAGCTATGAATTGATGACCAGCACATATACCCAGTATGGGAAAATCCGCTTTTTCAAGGTACTCCGAGCATCTTCCCAGCATCTCTTTCAACCCCACTCTCGGTGCACCACCTGAGAGTACTAAACCATTTACTTTTTCCTTTAAAATTTCATCAAAAGGTATGTAATTTGGTACGATCTTTGTTTCTACACCGAGATATCTCAGTACCCTCCACTCCCTGTGCGTCCATTGACCACCATTATCTATTACATATATCTTTACCATTCTACTCCCATTCAATGGTGGCGGGTGGCTTGTTGGTTATATCGTACACAACCCTCGTTACATATTTGCCCAAGGTGTTTGTTATCCTTGTAGAGATCCTCTCTAAGACCTCATGCGGTATCTTGCTGTAACTTCCACTCATTGCATCTACGCTATCTATTGCCCTCACTGCTATCGTATATCCATATGCTCTCTTATCCCCATGCACTCCCACGCTTTTTACAGGGATCAAAACCGCAAAGTACTGCCATGGCAATTTCATTAGCTTTTCTTTTGCTGCCCTCTCAATTTCTTCCTCAACTATACTGCACGCTTCTCTCACTATTTCAACCCTTTCCTTGGTAACTTCTCCCAATATTCTTACTGCGAGTCCAGGTCCTGGAAAAGGTTGTCTCTCTGATATTGGCAATCCCAGCTCCCTCGCAACAGCCCTTACTTCATCTTTATACAATTCTCTCAAAGGCTCCACGATCTTCAATTTGATATTCTCTGGCAAACCACCAACATTATGGTGAGACTTGATCCTATCCCTTAACTTATCGCCCGATTCTATCCAATCTGGGGCAATCGTACCCTGAATTAAATATTCTATGCTCTCCTTCTCTGCAACCTCTTCAAATATCCTTATAAACATCTCCCCTATGATCTTTCTTTTCCTTTCCGGATCCTTTACCCCTTTCAAGGCATTGAAGAACCTTTCTCCAGCATCCATAAATCTGTAATTTAGCTTGAGCTTCTTTAAGAGTTCTAGAACTTCCTTTGATTCATTTTTTCGCATCAGACCAGTATCTACATGAAGTGCAATCAAATTTTTTCCTATCGCTTTACTAGCTAAGACCGCAGATACGGTACTATCAACACCCCCGGAAC
>JAGHAD010000085.1 GCA_021161685.1 Thermoplasmata archaeon
ATCCTTCTGAGGAGGTTCACCAATGGAAATAATAGAAGCAAAGCCCGGAGATAAACTACTTTTGCTTGGAAACGAAGCAATAGCAAGAGGGGCTTTAGAAGCTGGGGTGGATTTCGTTACAACCTATCCAGGTACGCCATCTTCGGAAATAGCTGATACATTTTCTGCGATCGCTAAGTATCTCAGAAAAAAGGGGAAGGAGGTACCGTTTTACTTCGAATATTCGGTGAACGAGAAAGTTGCCCTTGAAATAGCTGCAGCTGCATCCTTCTGCAAGCTGAGAGCACTAACATGCATGAAACACGTTGGCTTGAACGTGGCGAGCGATGCTTTAATGACATATGCATACGTTGGATGCAGGGGCGGGCATATAATAGTTAGTGCAGATGATCCGTACTGCCATTCTTCTCAAAATGAGCAGGACAATAGATATTATGCGATCTTCGCAAATATTCCGATGCTCGAACCGAGCAATGCTCAGGAAGCAAAGGAGATGGCAAAGGAAGGCATGGAGATATCTGAAGAAATTGGTTTACCTTTGCTGCTGAGAACCACAACTAGGATTAGTCACACTAGGGGAGTGGTTGAGGTAGGTGAGGTCGGTAAGCCAAGGAAAAAGGGACACTTTGAGAAGGATCCGATGATGGTTACCGTTCCCATAACTGCAAGAGCAAGGCATCCTGTGCTGATAGAAAAAATGGAGAAGGCTGAAAAGCTCTCAGAGAAATCAAGGTTCAATGAAATTATAGAAAATGGAGGTGGATTTGGAATAGTTGCATCTGGAGTTTCGGTTGCGCATTCGCTGGAAGCGATAAATATGCTTGGTATAGAGGCTGATATCCTAAAGATAGGCTTCACAAATCCTTTACCAAAGAAACTGTGTGAAAAATTCCTGGGAGAGCATGATAAGGTACTCGTCGTTGAAGAGCTAGAGCCTTTGCTTGAGCACAGGCTAAAGCAAATAGCCTTCGATGCTGGTTTAAAGGTAGAGATATATGGAAAGGACAGCAAGCATTTTACAAGGCTATATGAGTATACCCCAGATAAAGTTGCGGATGCAATATCTAAATTGCTAAACCTCGATTTTTCACCATCGGAGAACAAACCTTCCATAGATTTACCTCAACGCCCTCCAGTTATGTGTCCAGGTTGCCCACATCGAGCTAGTTATTATGCTGTCAAGCAGGTTGCTCCAAAGGATGTTATATACCCAACTGATATAGGCTGCTATACTCTAGGGAAATATCCTCCTCTTGAAATAGCTGATGTTTTACTGTGCATGGGTTCCAGCGCTGGCACCTCATGTGGATTTTCAAAAGCTACAGATCAGAAGATAATCTCCTTCATGGGAGATTCCACTTTCTTTCACGCTGGTTTACCAGCAGTGATCGATGCGGTCCATCACAACCACGATTGCGTCATTACAATTCTTGATAATCGAACAACAGCTATGACAGGGCACCAGCCGCATCCGGGGGTTGCAGAGGGAGGAATGGGAGAAGAGGTCAAAGCTATTAGTGTTGAAGAAGTGGTGAAGGGGTTGGGTGTGAAAGACGTACATGTTGTTGATCCGAGAGACCTAGAAAAGACAAAGGAAGCTTTCAGGAAGGCTTTGAATTATAAAGGTCCATCCGTTGTTGTATGTAAGGCTCCTTGCGTATTGCTGGATTTGAGGGATAAAAGGAGAAAAGGAGAAAAGATAAAGAAATATCAGGTAAACCAGAACAAGTGCAGGAAATGTAAAGTATGCGTGTTGAAATTTGGATGTCCGGCAATCTTCTTTGATGGAGAAAAAGTGAGGATCAATGAGGAGATATGCACTGGATGTGGTGTATGTGCACAAGTTTGTCCGTTCAATGCCATAGAGGTGAAAGAATGAGGCTCAGCATTTTGTTAACTGGAGTTGGAGGGCATGGTATACTTACCGCAGCATCTATTTTGGGGAAAGCATCTCTCAAAGCTGGCTATAACGTTTTGGTTTCAGAAGTTCATGGAATGGCGCAGAGGGGAGGAATAGTCAATTGCAATGTTAGGATAGGTGATGTTTATAGCCCTTTGATTCCGAAAGGAAGAGCTGATGTTATCATAAGTACAGAGCCAATTGAAGCGCTTAGACAGATAGACAAGGCAAATGAAAAAACCTTGATCATAACGGATGTAAATCCGGTTATTCCTCCAACTATCTATTTCAGCAAAACGAGCTACCCTGAGGTTGAAAAGGTTCTAGAAGAGCTTAGAAGGACTTGCAAACTCTGCGCAATTGATGCTGGTGAGCTGGCAAAGAAAGCTGGTAACGTACTTGCTAAAAACGTCGTTCTACTTGGTGCTCTTTCAGCTTTTGATGTGCTACCTTTCGATTCGAGATTACTGCTTGAAACAATTGCCGAAAGTCTGCCGTACAAGGATGTGAACGCTAGAGCTTTTAAATTGGGAGAAGAGGAAGTTAGGAAGAAATACAAAGGTATAAATATGAGGAAATCCCAAACTGGAAAGGGAAATGAAATTGTTCTGCGTTGAATGCGGAAAGGAAACGAATAATTTACTGAACGGGATGTGCATCGATTGTTACATAAAGCGCGAGAAGCTAGTGAAAATCCCGGGAAGATTACATCTTACTATCTGTCCAACTTGTGGATCTGTAAGGTATAAAAGGGAGTGGAAGAAGAAAGAATTTAAGGATGCGGTAAAGGAAGTGGTGGAAAAAGCCATTGTGGTATCTCCCTATCTCGAGAATAAGGAAATCGAGATAGACCTTATAAGAAAGGGAAAGACGCTTTACGAATGCAAGATTTTTTTAAATGGGAGTATCAAAGGTAAATCGGTTAACAGCGAAGTGTGCACTGAGCTCCTGGTAGAGAAAAAAACGTGTTTGACCTGTTCCAGGAAGGCGGGAAAGTACTTCGAAGCCATAATACAGTTAAGAACCGAAAGAGAGGAAGAACACAGGTTTCAAGAAGTCCTAGAAGAGCTAAAGACTTTCATAAGAGAGTATCAACTTGAAGGTAGAGATGTTTTCATTACAAACATTAAGAAAGTGAAGGGAGGGATCGACGTCTACTTGAGCGATAATCATTTGGCGAAGAAAATAGCCCAAGACATTCATTCGAGGTATGGAGGAGAGAAGAAAGCAAGCCCGAAGCTCGTTGGTTTAAAGGATGGGAAGAGGGTTTATAGGGTAACTTACCTGATTCGCCTTCCTTCATATACCACTGGAGACATACTTTCGGATGGGAAGGATTTTTACTATCTTAAATCGATGGATGGGAAGAAAGTGCACATAGTGAATTTAATGAACTGGTTGGAATTAACTTGTGAAAGGAAATTCATGAAAAATTTCTCGGTTGTCGGAAGTAGGGAGATGATAAAAGAGACTATTGTGGTTAGTCAAAGTAAAGAAGAAATTCAGGTAATGGATCCAGACAACTACAAAACAATAGAGCTGAGAAAGCCAAGATCAGTGCATTTTGGAAGGACTGCAAGGATAGTGAAAACCGAGAACGGAATTTTTCTTCTTCCAACTCAAAAACTATAATTATTAGTTCTTCTCTATCGGTTGGGATGCAGAAACCAGTAGGGCTAATTTATGGAGACGTTGGATCGACGGAGTTCAATTTCACAGTCGAAGATCAGAGCTTGAAGAAATTTGACTACGTTGCTTTAGCTCATAAGGAAGGTTACGTCTTGGCGCAGGTTATGGATATCAAGAGATATTCGGATCTTTCTTATGAGAGCATAAAAGCTCTCTATGGCACAGGTGAGATTCCAAAAGCTATTAATGGCGATCTGGCGGCGCATGCCGAGGTAATAGGTTACAGAGATGAAAACGGCATACTTCGAACTCCAAGAACTCCTTTTGATGTAGGTCAACCCGTTTATAAAGCAAGTGACGAGCTGATCCGCCATGTTCTTGGACTGTACGCTGACGAGAAGAGCGGTGCGTACATTGGCTTGTTAAAGGGTCATAACATACCGGTATATCTCTCCATAGA
>JAGHAD010000010.1 GCA_021161685.1 Thermoplasmata archaeon
ACCCTCAACCATCCTCTTCTCAATGTAGATTACACGGGAGCTACTGGAGCTTTGATTCATATAACGGGTGGTCCGAACATGACGCTCAAGTACGTGCAGGACGTTGCGAAGGAGCTCACCAAGGATCTTGATCCAAATGCCAATGTCATACTGGGAGCGAGGGTTGTTCCAGAATTTGAGAACAGGTGCAGGGTGATGGCGATAATGACGGGTGTGCAGTCCCCTCACATACTCGGACCAGACACTTCAAAGATCCCAAGGACCACCAGAAGCAACTTAAACATCGATTTCATTCGCTAACTTTATCCTTGTTCCATCAAAATCTTCGCCATAAATTGCTTTCTTCAGATTCTCCACATCCTTTCCATTAACAACCACCGTTCTGATCCTAAAATCTCTTATCACCTGCAGGGCAGGTCCATCAATGACTGCACTATCTCCTGCCCTCTTCCATTTGGTGCCATGCAATTCTATCAATTTGTTGATAGAAATTTCCTTGAGGAAGCAAGCATCCTTAAATTTTTTGGGATCCTTATCATAGACCCCCCTCACATCTGTTGCTATAATGAGCTTCTCTGCATCCGATTTAACCGCAAGCTCTGCAGCAACCGCATCGGTGCTGTGACCTGGCTTAGTTCCTCCCATAATAACTACAGATCCCTTCTTAGAGACTGCCTCCTCTACAGAATGGGGGATTTCTCCTTCTATTCCCAAAAGAGTTGATATGAGTTTTGCATTGAGACGCGTCGCAGCTATACCTATTTCATCGAGTTTTTCCTCATCTATCCCATGCTTCCTTCCAAACCCGATGTATTCCTTTGCTATCTTTCCACCGCCAACAACGACAAAGACTTTGTAATCCTTGCCAACTTCCCTAATTAGCTCAATGAATCTGTCTATCGTTTCACCTCTTATGTCTAGAAGGGATCCTCCCAAAGCTATGACAATGGTCTTCATACGATTTCCGGTCCTTCCTTTGGCCTAAACTTTTTTCCAATGTTTATCTGAGGGAGAGGAATTGGAGGAGGAAGAGAGAGATCTCTAGCTATGAATACAGCTTCTGGAACGCAAGCATGCATGATTGCAGTGTGTAACTTGCTCGCAACATCATCCGGCATCCTTCCAGATTTCTGCCACATCTCCGCTGCCTTCTTGGCGCCCTTTTCTTCATAAATCAAGGAACCTTCCATCCTTATTATCCCAATTGCACCGTAATTGGTTGTGTACTGAAATTCTATGGTTGCATTTTCATCACTAGAAGCGGTGAATCTCGTTATGGTACTGTTATGATCTATTCTTATCTGCCTCGGTCTTTCATCAAGATCAACGTATCTCCTTGCTTCGATTGATTTCAGTTTAATCATCTTGATTGGCATGCAATATGTAATACACGATAGCGTTTTTAATTCTTGGCATTGTAGATTTAATGGTGGTCAAAAGAAATTCTCACACATCAAACATCAATGGAAGTGTTACAACGGTATTGCCACGGGAGAAGAACAAAGTACCACTAACCAAAACACTGAAGAGGTTACAGTTGTTTGTTTATTCCTATGAGGTGGTATAGATGAACAAGCTCATATTTGCAATAGCTGTAACCTTTGCTTTAATTGCATGTACAAATATTCCGGTCATAGCTGAGCAAGAAAACACAGCAAAGCAAGTGAATACAAAATGTCAAGATAAAGCATGGTACCTTGGAACCTTAAACCTAACCATGGGTTCATGTAGAATCTACAATCTCTCCTTTGTTCCAGATGAAAAAGAAATCACTTTGCATGTAGGAAAAAATGATACTGCAGTTGGTATAGATGCATATGTAATCTTTAACATAACCGTGAAACCAGGTGGTTCCATACCTACAATCTTGTGGTGGAAGTTAGGAAAACCAATCAGAACAGGCGATGGTGGATTCGGAGCTCAGTTCTTCTTTCCGGGATATCCACCAGTGATACCATCTTTCACTAGGATAATAAAAGGTTGGCTTGATTTCATCATTCCACCAGACCAAAACAACCGAACAGTTACCATAGCTCTAAAAGCTGGAGCACTATTTGGAGGAAGGATAACCGAAGATGGGTATATAGTGCATTTGGTCAGAGTCACTTAAGCGGAAGACGACAACCTAAAATGCGGTAATAACAAAAGTTTATAGAGATCCTTTGTATACAGCTTGACATGCTGAAAACACCAGCTATAGTTGTTAATGTAAAGACATACGCAGAAGGGACGGGTGAGAGAGCTGTAGAGCTTGCAAAGATAATGGATGAAGTTTCTAAAGAAACTGGTGTTAACATGGTGATAGCGGTTCAAGCCACAGATATCTACAGGGTTTCGCAGAGCGTTGACATACCAGTATTTGCTCAGAACATAGATCCCATTGATCCTGGAAGCCATACCGGATGGACGCTCGCCCTAGCCGTTAAGGAGGCGGGGGCTTCTGGAACGCTGATAAACCACAGCGAGCACAGGTTAAAGCTGGCAGATATAGATGAATGCATTTCAAAGGCGAAGAAAGTTGGGCTAACTCAAATCGTCTGTAGCAACAACCTATCCACTTCTAAAGCCATAGCTGCGCTCGATCCAGACGTTGTAGCTATAGAGCCTCCAGAGCTCATAGGGGGAGATATATCCGTAACCACCGCCGATCCAGACGTTGTGCGGAATACGGTTGAGGAAGTAAAGAAGATAAACGGAAATGCTAAGGTATTGTGTGGGGCAGGGGTGAAGAGAAAGGAGGATGTCAGGAAAGCTATAGAGCTCGGGACAGAAGGTGTACTTATTGCTAGTGGTGTGGTGAAAGCCAAGGATAGAAGAAAAACTCTCGAGAGCCTCGCTGAAGGTATATTATCTGCCAAGTAAATCTCTTATCGCCTTCCCATAATCTTCACTTCCAAAGATGAAACTCCCTGAAACTAGCACATCGGCGCCAGCTTCTCTAGCAAGCTTACCGGTTTCTCCGTTTATCCCTCCATCCACTTGAAGGAGAACCTTTCTAGGCAATCTGTTCAACTTCTCTCTGACCAATTTCACCTTTTTGAGAACATCTGGTATGAACTTCTGTCCGCTAAATCCTGGATTTACTGACATGATGAGAACAAGATCAACCTTATCTATGAACTCTGCTATGCTGTCAACTGGGGTTGGAGGATTTATTGATATGCCCACTTTGCAACCACTCTTTCTAATGACCTCGATGACCTTTAATGGATCATTACAAGCTTCTATATGGAAAGTTATTCCATCAGCTCCGGATCTTGAAAAGCTCCCTACAAACCTTTCTGGATTCTCTACCATAAGATGAACATCAAGAAATAGGTTGGTGATTTTCCTCACGCACGATACAATGTGAGGTCCCATTGTTAAGTTCGGGACGAAGTGACCATCCATCACATCTATGTGTATCCACTCCGCTCCGGCTCTCTCCACAGCTTTTATTTCTTCTCCAAGCTTAGAAAAATCTGCAGATAGTATGGATGGTGCAACTATAACCATGTGGAGCTGATAAAATTGTTGAAGCTATAAATTTTTAGGAATTTAAGTTTGCCCGAAGTACGTTTGGAATTTCCTCTATCAAATCGGTGGCGAGTAAACCATAAGAATACTTCTCAAAAGCGAGATTTCCAGCAGATCCATTTATGAATACTCCCATGCATCCGGCAATAAAAGGATCAACCTTCTTTGATAAAAGAGCTCCTATTATGCCAGCTAGCACGTCTCCCGTTCCGCCGACGGTCATGGCGGGGTTATGTATTTTATTCCTTTTTATTCTCTTGCCATCGGTTATTATGTCTTCCTTTCCTTTGAGGACAATTGTGGCATTTAATTTTTCAGCCCACTTTTTTACCACATCCTGCATTTCCTTGACATCACTGGGCAACCTCTCTCCGGTCAACTTTAAAAATTCCCCTCTGTGCGGGGTAATAACTGCTCTTAGCCCTTCTATCATGCTTTTATCCGATCCAACCATGGCAATCGCATCCGCATCTATTACGACGGGAATATCTCTTTCTTTACATTTCTTCAGAAAATTTCTCACAAATTCAAGGCTCTCTTGACGCCTTCCCATTCCACAGCCTACAATAACTGCATCGGTTCTGTCCAAAATTTCTTCAAGCTTGTTTATATCCATGGCATCCACATAATCTTCCTTACTCAGCTCCACAGGTATAAGATTTAAAAGTATCTCTCTTCTCCATTTCTTCTCTTCCTCTTCACGGAATAAAGAATAAAATGCGTTTGCAACCCTCCTTGGAACCGCAAGATAAACCAGATCTATTCCCGTACGCAGCGCAGCCATAGCAGCAAGAACCGGAGCACCAATATAGGGTCCTCCACCCACAACGAGTAACACGCCATTTTCTCCTTTGTGGGATTCTGTCTTCGGTTTAGGATAATATACCTTTAGCTCTCCTGGACCAACGTACTCTTCTGCCTCTTTTGGAATACCTATATCAGCCACAACAATTTCTCCACATGTCTCTTTATCCATCCCCTCCTTTATATCATGGAAAGTAACCGTAACGTCTGCCTTAACCGCCAAATCAGTTCCCATTCCAGTTGGCACATCTACAGCTATCTTTTTTGCTTTTGACTTATTGATTAGTTTAACTAGACTGCGGTAAGGTTCCTTCAGCGATCCCCTCAGTCCAATACCAAGCAAAGCATCTACGATAACATCGCTCTCTTCCAACTCCCTCTCTATTTCATTTAGATATGTAAATATTTTCAGATTCCTAACCTTCTCGAAATTTTTCCTGGCAATTTCAGTTTTTATCTGAGAAGGAGAGACTGGAAGAGCAATCGAACAATCGCAGACCTTGGAAATATACCTTGCAGCAACGAAGCCATCCCCTCCATTATTGCCTATTCCACAGCATACCGTAACCTTTTTCGGATTGAATTTAAGAGTAACTTCCGCCACGGCTTTGCCCGCATTCTCCATTAATCTTTCGGTGGGAACTCCAAAGAATTCAGAATTTATGTCGAGGACCTTGACTTCATTGGCAGAGAGCATCAAAAATGTTAACAATAAGTTATCTATATAACCTTCGAAAATGTTTCCAAGAAGATTTAACTACAGGCAACTCGCTCATCTGATGAAGCAATTTGGAATAAATGTCAGGGAATTAGAAGGAGTTGAAGAGGTAATCATTCGAACGAAGGATAAGGAGTATGTTTTTGAGAACCCAGAGGTTACCATTATGGAAATTCAGGGGAAGGAGACATACCAGATAGCGGGAAGCCCACAGATCAAGGAAAAGAAGAGAGAAGGGATACCGAGGGAGGATGTATTGCTGGTTATGGAGAAAACGGGAAAAACAGAGGAAGAGGCCAGAAAAGCTCTTGAAGAGACAAAGGGAGATATAGCTGAGGCAATATTGAAGCTAACCGGAGAGTAAAAACAATTTTATATTTGATATTTTGTTAACTGCTGGGATGCACATTAGCTAACTGGGAGGGGATTCACTCTGTATTTGAAAGAGATCCAGATGGAAAATTTCAAGTCATTCGGTAAAAAAGTGCGCATACCATTTTTTCCAGGATTTACAGCCATAACTGGACCAAATGGCTCTGGAAAAAGCAATATAAGCGATGCAATAAGGTTTGTCCTTGGACCAAAGAGTTCTAAAGTTATCAGGGCGGAAAGGTTAACGGATTTGATATTCAATGGAGGGAAGCACAAGAAAAATCCTGCAAAGTACTGTACCGTTTCATTGGTATTTGACAACAAGGATAGAAGGATGCCAATAGATTCGGATACGGTTACACTTACTAGAACTATAAAGAGAGCCCCCTTGAAGAACAATCCGGATAATTATTATAGCTACTTCTATATAAATGGTAAACCCGCCTCACTTTCAGATTTCGTAAATCTTCTTACCCATGCCAGGATATCTGGGGATGGTTATAACTTGGTTAGGCAGGGAGACATAACGTCGCTAGTAGAGATGGGCCCGGTGGAGAGGAGGAAGATAATAGACGATATAGCTGGCATAAGTGCCTTCGATGCCGATATCGAAAAAGCCGAAAAAGAGAAGAAGGAAGTGGAGGAAAACATAGATAGGATTAAGATCATTCTAGATGAGGTTGAGAGGCAACTTGCGCAACTTAAGCGAGACAGGGATGAAGCCATTAGATACAAAGAATTGCAGGAAAAGTTGTATGAGATAAAGGCAAAAATCGCTTACAAGAAGAAGGTAGAAATCGAGGAGCAGTTAAAAGAAATTCAGGCTCAGATCGAAAATTACGAGAGGGAAAGGAGGAGGCTTGAAGAAATCAAGGAGAAAAAATTGAAAAGTTATGAGGAAATGAAAAGGAAACTGGAAAGTATTGAAGAGAGGCTAGCAGAGAGTGGAGGAGAAGAGGCGAAGAAAATCAAAGAGAACATCGATCTTTTGAAGACCGAGCTTGCCAAGGTTGAAGAGAGGATTTCTTATATGAAAAAGGAGTCGAGAGAAAGGGAGAAGGAGAAAGTCGATTTGGAGAGAAAACTCTCCATTTTACTTTCCAACTTGAAGAATAAGGAGGAGATCCTTAAAAATGTGGAAAACGAGTTTAGTGAAAAGAAACAGAAAGTGGACGAACTGGAAAGAGAGTTGAGCAATTTGAAGGAGCAGTTAGCTCAAAGGGACAAGTCCGCGGTTGAGTTATCGAAAGAGCTTTCCAGCTTAAGGAAGGAGTACTTCGAACTTACCGATAAATCACATCAGCTCAGCTTAAAGAAAGAAAGGATTGAAGAGAATATCAAAAACATCTCAGCAACAATAGCTCAGCTCGAAGAAAGCAAGAAAGCTTATGAATTTGAACTGAAGGATATAGAGTGGAACATACATGAAATAATCAAGGAACAGAGCAATTTGGCAAAAGAAAAGGAACGTATAGAAAAGAAACTATTTGAAAAGCAAAAGGAAGAAGCTTTGATCTCAAAAAGGCTGAGGGAAGTAGAGCAATCCATCAGGGTTCTCCAGAGGGAATATTCTCAACTAAAAGCGGAATACGAAGCTCGAGAATCAGTGAAAAAGGGCTACACAAATGCAGTTCTCAAGATACTAGAAGCAAGAGATAAAGGCTTGCTTAGAGGAATTCATGGAACCGTTGCAGAACTTATAAGGGTTGATCCAAAGTATAAAATAGCTATACAGGCTGCAGGTGGGCAGAGGCTACAGGCTGTGATAGTTGATGATGACGAAGTAGCAGCTGAAGCCATCGAATTTTTGAGAAGAAACAAACTGGGAAGAGCTACATTCTTACCGTTAAATAAAATGATTTCCTCCAAACCTAGGGCAAAGGCATTGCTCATTATTGGAGAGGATAAGGTTTTGGGTTTTGCCAAGGATTTGATATCGTACAGAAAGGACTATGAAAGTGCCATATGGTTTGTGCTTGGAGATACAGTGGTGGTTGAGGATCTTGATACAGCAAGAAAGCTGATGGGAGGAGTTCGCCTTGTTACCTTGCGCGGTGACTTGATAGAAGCAAGTGGAGCTATAAAAGGAGGAAGCATAGAAGATAAAATAGAATTTTCACAAATCGATAGATTGAAAATCGATGAAGTTGAAAAGAAGCTATCAGAGCTAACTTCAGAGCACAACAGCTTGTTAGAGAGATTGGAGGAGGTGAGAAAGGAGATACACGAACTCAGAAGAAAAAATGAGGATATTAGCACGAGGAAGGTTTTTGATATTGGAGAACTGCAAGCCAGAAAGAAGGAGTACCTCTCTAAGCTGAAAATAGTTGAGGAGGAACTGGATAAGAAAAAGAAAGAGATATCCATCAGGGAAGAGGAAAAGAAGAAATTAGAAGAAGAAATAGAGATGATACGCCAAAGGATCGAGGAGATTAACAAGATAAAAGAGGAGAAGGGAAAGATTGTCGTCAATGTTGAGGAGAGTATAAGGAAAGTGAGACAGCTTGAGGAACTTCTTTTCGCTGCAAAAGAAGAACTCCTAAAATTGGAAAGCGAAAAGAAATCCGTTCAGAAGGATATAGATGTACTTTTATCGAAGAAGCAAGACATCGAAAAGAGATTACACGAAGTAGAAGAAAGACTAGATGAGATCGAAAGGGAAATTGCCCGACTCAGGAAAAGTAAGGAGGAATATAAGGAGAAAATAGAAGCACTCATCAAGGTAGAGGATGATCTTACTGGAAAGATAAAGGGATTAACAGAGGAAAAGGAAGAAACTTACAGGAAGATAGTCTCCCTTGAAACGGAGATAGATAAACTAACAACGAAAATAGAGTCATACAGCGATTTAATAACTAGAGCCCAGTACAGGATTCCGACGGTGGAAGCGACCCTGAAAGAAGTTGAAAGGGAAGTTTCCAGGTATGGTATAGAAATTGATCTATCCGATTTACCTTCGATAGAGGCTTTGAAGGAGAGCGAGAAGTTAGTTGAGGAAAACTTGCAGGAGCTTGAACCAGTGAACATGAGAGCTATAGAAGAGTACGATCATCAGGAAAAAAGAAAAAGGAAGCTCGAAGAAGAGATAGAGCACTTAAAAGAACAAAAGAAAAACCTGCTTAAAGCCGTGGAGGAAATTTCCAAGAAGAAGAAAGAAAAATTCTACGAAGTTTTCAATGAAATTAACAAGAATTTCAAGGAAATTTATTCAAGACTATCGTATGGAGGGGAAGCTTCGCTTGAATTGGAAAATCCAGAAGATCCTTTTGCTGGAGGACTCAATATAAAGGTGAAGCCCAGGGGGAAAAAGGTCTTTAACATATCCTCTCTCTCTGGAGGCGAGAAAAGCATGGCATCTCTCGCACTTATCTTTGCAATACAAAGATATGATCCAAGTCCATTCTATGTGCTGGATGAGGTTGATATGTATCTTGACAGCGTGAATGCGGAGGCAGTTTCCAGGATGATAAAGGAAAACTCGAAACGAGCACAGTTCATAATGATATCCCTGAGAAAGGTTACCCTGAAGGAGGCGGATCACATATACGGTGTAACGATGAGGGAAGATGGTATATCAGAAGTTGTTGGTACGGTTGATTTAGACTCTATAGGTCCAA
>JAGHAD010000046.1 GCA_021161685.1 Thermoplasmata archaeon
CCTAATGAACTAATTCTTGATACATTTAGATTTATCCTTGGACTCAGCATACTTAGCATAGCTTCCTACACAGACATTAAAATGCGCAGGGCTCCAAACGTCTTATGGATAATCATGGGATTAGCTGGATCGATCATTCTCATCGTGCAGTACTGGATAGATGGTCTACAAGAATGGATGTGCCTCCTTTTTATTCCAATTTTCATAGCTCTCATCTACCTCCTTTTTTACGTTGGTCTTATTTTTGGCGGGGCGGATGCCAAAGCTTTAATGGCACTATCCATACTTGCTCCATTCTGGCCTTCTTTAATTAAACCATTGCCATCTTTTTCCATGATGCCATTCCCATGGGTTATCTTCACCAACTCGATAATTCTGTTCCTGCTAATACCTCCCTCATTTCTCATTTATAACGCAGTAAAAGGGGAAATCGAATTACCGTATGCGCTATTGGGATATAGGATGGAGATTGAAAAAGCCAAGGAAAAATTTGTGTGGCCTTTGGAAAGGTTTGACGGCAATAGGAGGAGGCTTGTCATCATGCCCAAAGAATTCGATGCGAAGGAACAGCTCAATGAGCTTGAAAAAAGAGGATTAAAAAAGGTATGGGTGACCCCAAAGGTACCTTTCATGATACCTCTGCTCATAGGCTTTGTCATTTCTTTCTTCTATGGAGACATACTTTTCGCCATTATCAATTTCATATTGCGTAATCCTTTTTAGCTGAGAATGGATACCCTCTGCATATGAAGGTCCTTGTAACCGATAAGCTGGCCGATGAAGCGATCAAACTTCTGAAAGAAAACGGGCTTGAAGTTAAATACGAGGAACTTGACCATGATGGGATATTGAGAGAAATAGAAAATTACGATGCGATAATAGTTAGAAGCAGAACAAAGGTAACGGCAGATATCATAGAGAAGGGAGCAAAGGGAAAGCTTAAGGTTATAGGTAGAGCTGGGATAGGAGTAGATAACATAGACGTGAATAAGGCAACTGAAGTTGGAATAAAGGTGGTCAATGCTCCAACAGGATCCACAAAGAGCGTTGCCGAGCTCGCTTTTGCCCATATGCTGGCGCTCGCAAGATTCATACCAAAGGCGGATTCGTCCATGAGGAGGGGAGAATGGCTCAAGAAACAGTTGAGAGGCATAGAACTCTACGGCAAAACCTTGGGTTTAATAGGATCTGGAAACATCGCCCAGCACATGGCTAGAATAGCAAAAGGCTTTGGAATGAATGTACTAGTCTACTCTCCCCACTGCACCGATGAAAAGGCAAAAAAGATGGGTGCAAAAAGAGCTAGCCTAGAAGAGGTTCTGAGAGAATCTGACTTCGTTTCCATCCATATTCCTCACACGGAAGAGACCCATCATCTCCTAAATAAGAAAAATCTCTCTCTGATGAAGCCTACCGCATACCTTATAAACTGTGCAAGGGGAGGCATAGTGAATGAGGAAGATCTGTATGAATTGCTGAAGGAAGGAAAAATAGCTGGCGCCGCATTAGATGTGTTTGAACAAGAACCCCCCTCACCAGATAACAAACTATTAAAACTTGAAAACGTAACCCTAACACCCCATCTCGGAGCCAACACAAAGGAAGCACAGATAAAGGCAGGAACGATATGTGCAGAGCAGGTCATCAAAGCTCTTAGAGGAGAGGAACCGGATCACTGGGTGAATAAACCTTAGAGGTAGTTTATGGAAAACACCAAACAAATTATGGAAAAGCTTGAAAGGTACATCAATGAGGTAGAGGTAGTTAGAGAGAAGGTTATAGAGGGAGTGAGAGAAATCATATCGAACTGCAGAAGAGGTACGCAGCTCATCCATAGAGGTTTGAAAGATGATGCTGAAAAAGCCATAGAAGAAGGTTACAAAAAATTGATGGATCTCTACGATCTAACTTCCAGATATGCGGAGATGTTTAGATACAATCTCATTGAATCCGCAGCTAGAGAAGTTGTTGAAGCAAAGTGCCTGCTCAGTTTTGTAAAGAAAGAAAGGCTTCCCGATCCAGAAGAAATTGGCGTGAGTCCTCCTTCCTTTTTGCTTGGACTCTGTGATGCGGTTGGAGAACTGAGGAGGTTGTCCATAGATGCTCTGAGGAGAGACAGGATCGAAGAGGCAAACTACTATCTAGGAATCATGGAAGAAATTTACGATTCGGTAATGAGGTTCAGCAATCCATCTTCAATTCTACCTATAAAGAAGAGGCAGGACAGGTTAAGATCCATAATAGAGAAAACGAGGAGTGAAATCGCCATCGCTTCCTGCGAGAGAAGAATAAGGGAGAAGGTGGAAGAATTCAGAGAACTGGTCATGGGAAAGAAAAAAAAGGAAGAGAAAGACATGGATCTCGATATAGATAAAGTCTGGTGAATTTATGGGATTGGAAAGAATTAGAGAGAGGTTAAGTAAAGAGAGCTTAGAGAAACTCGAGAGAATTAGAAATCCTTACCTCCATGAGTTCATAGCTAAGTACGTTGATCTTTGCGATCCAGATGAAATATTCGTATCAGATGGTTCCGAAAAGGACTTGCAGTACATTAGAGAGAGAGCTATAGAGAGTGGAGAAGAAAGACCCCTAGCTATAAAAGGGCATACCGTTCACTTTGACGGTTATTACGATCAAGCTAGGGACAGGAAAAACACGAAGTTTTTGCTACCAAAGGGTGTAAGCTTGGGCTCATCATTGAATGCAATCGATAGGGAAGAAGGTCTGGAGGAGATTCACAAGCTACTTGATGGAATAATGAGGGGACATGAACTTTTCATCTGCTTTTATTGCTTGGGACCGACAAATTCCATTTTTTCAATACCATGCGTTCAGCTCACCGATTCCAGCTATGTTGCCCACAGCGAGAATATACTTTACAGGCAGGGCTATGAAGAGTTTATAAGAAGGGGGAAAACTAGAGAATTCTTCAAGTTCGTTCACTCTGAGGGGGAGTTGGATGAGAGGAAGACATCCAAAAACATTGACAAAAGAAGGATATACATAGATCTGGTAGACGAGATCGTCTACTCGGTAAACACCCAATACGGTGGAAATTCCATCGGATTGAAGAAACTCGCAATGAGACTGGCAATAAATAAGGCATCTAGAGAAGGTTGGTTAACGGAGCACATGCTCATAATGGGTGTCCATGGACCAAAAGGCAGAGTAACCTACTTCACCGGAGCATTTCCTTCTATGTGTGGAAAGACCTCGACCGCTATGCTTGAGGGGGAGAGCATTGTTGGAGATGATATTGCATATATAAGGGAAATAAATGGAGAGGCGAGAGCTGTGAACGTTGAAAAGGGAGTTTTTGGTATAATAAAGGGGATCAACAAGGAAGATGATCCGATTCAATGGAAGGTTCTTCACAGCGAAAATGAAATAATATTTTCAAACGTCCTCGTCGATGATAACGGAAAGGTATACTGGTCAGGGATGGGAGAGGATATACCCGATAGGGGCTACAATCATTCTGGAGAATGGTGGAAAGGGAAGAGGGATAAGGAAGGAAACGAAATACCGTGCTCTCATCCAAACGCCAGATTTACCGTTGAGCTTAAGGCTTTCGATAATCTGGATCCTAACCTAGATAATCCAAATGGTGTTAAGATTGGAGCTATAGTCTATGGAGGGAGGGATTCGGATACATGGGTTCCCGTTCAAGAAGCTTTCGACTGGGTCCATGGAATAATTACAAAGGGTGCATCTCTGGAATCTGAAAGAACAGCCGCCGTCCTTGGCAAGGAAGGGGTTAGAGAATTCAATCCAATGTCTAATCTAGATTTCCTTTCGGTTCCAATTGGAAAGTACATCCAAATGAATTTGGAGTTTGGAAAGAAGCTCAAGCATCCTCCAAAGATATTTGCAGTTAATTACTTTTTAAGAGATAAAGAAACGAAGGAGTATCTCAATGAGAAGATAGACAAGAAGGTTTGGTTCAAGTGGATGGAGTTAAGGGTTCATAATGAATTCGGAGCTCTGCGCACTCCAACCGGGTATATACCATTATACGAAGATTTAAGGGATCTGTTCTCATCTGTTCTCAAAAAAAGGTATGAAAAAGAAGATTACATCAAGCAATTCACGATAAGGGTACCAGAAAACCTGTCAAAGGTGAGAAGGATAAGAAAGATCTACGAAAAATTGGAAGATATACCCTCTGTTCTTTTCAGGGTTTTGAGGGAGGAAGAGGAGAGGCTACTCAAAGCTAAGCGTAGGTACGGTGATTACATCTCTCCCGATGACCTAGTAGAGTAATCCAAGAGATGACAACTCTGCAGCTAGCTTATCAACCGCCCTCGCAACATCTTCAACTTTCCTGGCACCGGTGCAGACTATCTTTCCAGATCCGAAGAGGAGCATGGCAACCCTTGGCTCTTTAAGCCTGTAAACTAATCCTGGAAATTGCTCTGGTTCGTACTCCACGTTTTCCAAACCAAGCCCCATTGCAACATCGTTTAGGTTGAGCTCGGTACCGAGATCAGAGATCGCAACGATGTTCTGTATAACTATCTCTGGTTTTTCATAGACCTTTATTCCCATCTCTTTCAGCTTCTTTGCAATTATCTCTACGGTTTTTTTGACATCCTCTACGGTTTTGGCTCCCGTACAGTTCGCCTTTCCGCTTCTGAATAGTAAAGTTGCGGTTTTTGGTTCCTTCAACCTGTAGACAAGTCCTGGGAATTGCTCTGGTTCGTACTCCGCATTTTCCAAGTTCTGTGCTATCATATCCAGATCTAGCTTGTCCGCAAATGCGGTGGATGCAACAATATTTTCAACTTCTATTTTTGGCATTTTCTAACCCCCAATTCCTCACAAGTTTTTCAACATTCTCTTTCAACTCCTCCTCCTTTCTTCCTATGCATACCAATTTTCCAGATCCAAACACCATAATTACCCCTTCTTTTATCCTGTAAACCAACCCTGGAAACTCCTCTGGATTGTAAATTACTCCTTCTTCTCTCAATTCTTCGAGATCGATTTCCCTACCAAGATCTACGCTGGCAACGATTCCCAGTATCTCTATTTTTGGTTCCTTGTAGGTTTTGATACCGGAACTCTCTAACATGCCACAAACATTTCTAACCACTCTTTCAGCCTCCTCCAAGCTCTTCATGCCAGTACAAACGAGCTTGCCATTTTGGAGCAGGAAAACCGCAGACTTTGGTTCCTTTAATCTTATCAGCATCGCTTGGTGCTCATCTGGATTGTATTCGGAATCTGGAATAAGGCAAGAGAGCTTCTCAAGGTCTATCTCTCTCGATATCAGAGAGGATGCAACCACGTTTTCTATCTTTACCTCGACCATATAAAAGTTCCCTATGCTTATACAAAGACCTTTTTAAATACTTTATTGAAAGTTTCATGCATTGTCAAGTAAGTTTAGCCAAGCGCTAGGTTTTTTAATGCGAATTGATTAATTATTATTAGCGGGCGTGATCTAGGGGTAGGATAAGGGCCTTCCAAGCCCTTTGCCCGGGTTCGAATCCCGGCGCCCGCATGCGCAGGGGTAGCCAAGCCTGGCCAACGGCGCAGGACTTAAGATCGAGATCTGTTTGGGGGGCTCGATGGGATATCCTGTCTCGTAGGAGTGCGTGGGTTCGAATCCCACCCCCTGCATTGTGTAAGTTTTAAATTGTAGAAACTCATTCTGAGCTGAGGAGAGGTGGGAATGACATTCGGTGTCTGTGAGACAGGTATAGAAGAGCTTGATGCACAGATGGGAGGAGGTTTTCCCGTTGGAAGTACTATTCTCATCGTTGGAAGTAGTGGATCTGGAAAAACAACCCTGTGCATGCAATTCCTCGTAAATGGAGCGAAAAAGGGAGAAAAGGGGGTTTTCTTCACCATTACAGAACCCCTGTTCAAGCTCACGAGCAACTTGGAAAAATTTGAATTTTTTGATAGATCTTTAGTAGATGATGGTACCATAACCATTATAGACCTCAGGATAATTTTTGAAAGACTTGGTCTCGATGCAGAAAAGTACACGGTTGAGGATACAAATGCCCTATTGGGGGTTATCAAGGATATAGCAAAGGAATTAAATGTGAAAAGGCTGGTCATCGATTCCATAACAGCCCTTTGTTACAGGTTGCAATCAAAGGAAATGATAAGAGATTTCATCTTCAAATTGGGTACTTTCTTAGCTGCAAAGGAATGTACAACCTTTTTAACATCAGAGATACCGCCAAAAACCTTCATATTCTCTCAATATGGCATAGAGGAATTCATAGCGGACGGTATCATTTTCCTTGGAGAGGTGGAGAGAGGAGGGGATTTAATAAGAACCTTACAGATTGTTAAAATGAGGGGGGTCGACCACAGCAGGATAAAGTATGCGATGAGCATAACTTCAAGAGGGATTGAGCTCGCTCCCCTGTTGAAAACGAGGTGATCTGGTGGTATCTACTTTGGTAGAAGGCTTAAAGGAGAGGGTATTGACATCTATATCCATGTACCAATCCGTTTGTGTGGTTCTACCTGGAACAAATTACCAAGACTTGATTCAAGCCCTATTTAACTGCATGAGAGAAAAACACACCGATCAATGGGTCTACATAACCGTTACACGACCTTTTGATAATTTCGTGAAGATGTTCGGAGATTTATCTAGATATCCAAATGTGGTTTTCATAGATTGTATATCCAGATCATCTGGAATAATGAAGAGAGATGATCAATGCATATACATCGAGAGTCCCACCATGCTCGAAAGGATAACCATGGAAATCAAGCATATTTTTAGGAATGCAAGCGAAGATATGGAGAAATTCATCGTTCTAGATTCTCTAACTTCACTGATGATCTACAATGATCCAACCCTAGTGATAGAGTTCTTTTACCAGCTTCTCAATAGAGCGAGATCGGAAGACATCCACATGCTTTCTCTCGTTGTTGAGGAAGGGGAACTCGATAGGCACATAAACAAGCTCATCTACCTAAATGATAAGATAATAAAAGTTAGGGATACTTTCATCTGAGAGGAAGGATTATGTACGAATGGATAGAGAGAGATGAGGTGGATTTTATTTCTACGGGAATAGACAAACTTGACTCCCTCCTGGAGGGAGGGATACCCAAAGGTTTCTTTACCTTAATACTCGGTGTTCCTGGAAGCGGATTTGAAATACTCATAAAGCAGATTGCATCTAATGGAAATACTCTTCTCTTCTCAACCTGCGAAACAGAGGAAGAAATAATGAGCACAATGAAAAGATTTGGATGGAATCCAGAAAATCTGGAAATAGTTGATATCGCTTCCGAATATGCGAAGCGCACTCTTTTGGTTCATGGAAAAAGATCCAGCTCTTATCAAAGAAGAATAGATCTCGATCTGAAAGAGCTGATAGCTGAATGTTCGGGTGGAAAGCCTATAGAGAGAGGTGAGGAAGAAGATTTCTTAAATATGCTGAGTAAGAGGTTTACTGACTCAAGAATACCCGAAAAAACGATCGTTCATTCTCTAGATTTTTTTCTGGATCAGTATCAGCAGAGTGAAATTATAAAAACTCTTCACATTATGAAAATGTCGAACATGAAAAAGAAAGGAGCGGTTTTTGTTTCTTTGACAAAGGGAGTGTGTGGAGAACTCTTTGAAAGAAAAATGGAGAGTATAGCCGATTGTGTCCTGGAACTGGAGGTTATAAGGAAAGGAACTTCATTTGATAGATATCTGGCGGTCAAAAAGATGAAAAATTATGCCAGGAAGATAGGAATAGCAAGATACATTATAGACGAATCTGGCTTCGTTCTGGAAACGGTAGAAAGGATCCTGTGAAGCAAAACATAAAAATTAACTTTCCTTTTCTGAGCATACAATGGGAAAAACGATTGCGGAAAAAATACTTGCAAGAGCATCTAACAGGGAAGATATTGAAGCAGGAGATATAGTTGAAGCTGAAGTTGATCTCGCAATGAGCCATGATAATGCAGCTTTGGTGTCTAAAGTTTTTGGGGAGATTGGGGCTGAAAAAGTTTGGGATCCATCGAAAATAGTGATTATCCTCGATCATAGAGTTCCAGCCAATACAATTAAGTCCGCGGAGGGACACAAGACAATAAGGCAGTTTGTTAAAGAGCAAGGCATAGAGAACTTCCATGACATTGGAGAGGGGATCTGCCATCAAGTCTTACCAGAGAAGGGATACGTAAAGCCTGGAATGCTGATCGTCGGAACCGATTCCCATACAACCACCCACGGTGCATTTGGAGCTTTCTCAACCGGAATAGGTGCGACCGAGATGGCTTGCGTCTGGGCGACTGGAAAGCTTTGGTTAAAGGTACCTGAAACGATAAAGATTGTCATTAATGGAAAGTTGAAAGAAATGGTTATGGCAAAGGATGTTATACTGCATATCATTGGCGAGATAGGGTCTGATGGTGCGAATTATAAAGCCATAGAATTTTATGGCGAAGTGGTAGATGAAATTAGCGTAGCCAGCAGGATGAGTATATCCAACCAAGCGATGGAGGCTGGGGCAAAGGTAGCTATCGTGCCTTTTGACAAGAAGACAGAAGAATTTCTAAAAAATAGGGTAAAAGGGAAAATGGAGCCGGTCTATGCTGATGAAGATGCGAGCTATGAAGATGTACTCGAATTTGAAGTTAGCGATCTAGAACCACAGGTTGCATGCCCCCATAAAGTGGATAACGTTAAAAACATTAGAGAGGTGACGGGCATACCTATAGATCAAGCCGTTCTCGGATCCTGCACAAATGGTAGATTAGAAGATCTAGCGATAGCTGCGAGGATCCTTGAAGGAAAGAAAATACAGGATCGAGTTAGAATGATCGTTATCCCTGCATCGAGAGAAGTTTACATCGAAGCTATTAGAAAAGGTTACATTGAAACTTTCTTAAAAGCTGGTGCAACCATTATCAATCCAGGTTGTGGTCCATGTTTGGGTGCTCATCAAGGGGTTTTAGCTAGTGGGGAAAGGGCAATTTCATCGACCAACAGGAACTTTAAAGGCAGAATGGGTTCTCCAGACTCCGAAGTTTATCTCGCTTCTCCCGCAACCGTTGCCGCATCCGCCCTTAAAGGAGAAATTGCCGATCCAAGGGAGGTTTTAAAATGATCATTAGAGGGAAGGTAATAAAGTATGGCGATGATATCAATACAGACGTCATCTTCCCTGGGAGATATCTAGCAATTACTGAAGCCGAAGAGATGGCGAAGCATGCAATGGAGGATTTGGATCCAGATTTCTTGAAAAAGGTTAAGGAGAGAAATATTTTGGTTGCTGGAAAGAATTTCGGCTGTGGAAGTAGTAGGGAGCAAGCGGCTATTTGCTTGAAGTATGCGGGTGTTAAAGCCATAGTGGCAAGGTCGTTTGCTAGAATATTTTTCAGGAATGCCATAAATCAAGGTATACCCATCGTGGAATCACCAAAAGCTATAGAATTCATAAATGATGGAGATGAAATAGAGATAGACCTAGAGAGAGGGGAAATCAAAAACCTATCGACCGGAAAAACTTTTTCTTTCAAACCTCTACCCGCCTTTATTCGCGATATAATAAATGCCGGTGGACTCGTAGAAAGTATGAAAAAGCGTCTCTCTAAGTCTTAATCACCGCATATGTTTATACCGGTTGCATCAGCGGGCGGAAATCGAAATTGAAAAAACTTTCTATGTAGAGTGGAAAGGTAGCTCAAAGATCTGTTTAGAAGTTGTTTAGAAGTTTACAGTAAAGCAACTCATGAGTGGTCACCTTTGTACAGTCCTTGCGGGAAGCGCCTTCGAGCCATTAACATGCAGCAATCTATTTCCCTTTGCTGAATGTCATACCACTTGATTGTAACTTACAATATCTTAAAAACCCTCATTGAATCTTCTACTCCATAGTCCACCAATTCAACTTTTATAACGTGGCGACCAAAACACAAGTCCCACCATGGATACTCAAAAGGTGGAAGAGGATCTACGAACCTCTGTGTGCCGTCTATGTAAAACTTAACTATAGGATACTCCACACCACTTACCTCCGCCCTTATTGTTATGGGTCCTATAATCAGTGTCCAGTCAAACGGTAACCACACTATCTGAGCACCCATTACGTATAGATTTCCCTTCTGAGGAGTTGTAATGGATATAGTTGGAACTTGTTCTCTCTTCTGCAAGCCAGCTACTGGCATGATGAACATTGACGCTAGGAGGAATACAATAACTAGCTTCTTCATTTCCATATTCCAATCGATGGCTTTCTATATAAATGTTTTTATCCTCTTAACTTCACTTTCAGCCCTAAAAATAATAAAAGATGCTACTTTTATGGAAATCTGTCATGCACGATAAATGGACAAAGATAGGGGAAATACTCGATGGCAAAAAGGAAGAGGGGGAAAAGGTAAGGATCAGGGGATGGATATATCGATCGAGGAGCAGTGGAGGTATCTTGTTTGTTGTAATTAGAGACTCCAGCGGTATCATACAAGCGGTTGTAAGGAAAGGAAACGTTCCCGAAGAGGATTTTAAGAACGCCGAGAAGGCATTGATAGAGTCTTCTGTTCAGGTAGAGGGCATAGTTAAAAAGGATGAAAGAGCTCCCGGAGGTTACGAGATCGAAGTAAAAAGATTCAATGTGGTTAGTTTTGCAGAACCTTTTCCAATAACTGAAAATTACAGCGAGGAGTTTTTACTTGATGTGAGGCATCTATGGTTAAGGTCACAGAAAATGACAAATATACTAAAAGTTAGGTCGAAGGTTTTTGAAGCAATTCGGGATTTCATGAAGAAAGAAGGTTACTATGAAGTTCAGCCTCCCATAATAACGTGTGCGGGAAGTGAAGGTGGGGCAACCCTCTTTGAAGTGAAGTATTTTGATAGGAAAGCTTATCTTTCCCAAAGCTGGCAGCTGTATGGAGAAAGTATCATCATGGCTCTGGAAAAAGCTTACTGCCTTGCCCCAAGCTTCAGGGCGGAAAAATCAAGGACGCCTCGACATGTTACTGAATTTTGGCACTTTGAAGTGGAAGAAGCTTGGGTTGGAATGGAAGAAATGCTAAACTTGGCTGAGAGAGTACTGTCTTATATCTGTAGGAGGGTTGCAGATGAATGCAAGAAGGAGCTCTCTTTTCTTGGTAGGAATGTGGAGGATCTCTACAAGATAGAACCGCCTTTCCCGAGGATTACATACGATGAAGCGATAAAAATCCTAAGGGAGAAAGGACACGAGATAGAATATGGTAAGGATTTTGGAATAATAGAAGAAAGATTGCTCGTTGAAGGTCTTGATAAACCTCTCGTGATAACCCATTATCCAAAAGAAATAATGGCGTTCTATAAAAAGAGAGATCCAAACAATCCAAATTTAACTCTCAACTTCAACATAATAGCAAATGAGCTTGGAGATGAAATAGTTGATGGGTCGGAAAGAGAATCGGATATAAATGAAATAATAAGGGCTCTAAAGGCACAGGGAAACGATCCAAAAGATTTTGATTTCTATCTGGATTCTAGAAGGTATGGTAGCGTCCCCCACAGCGGATTTGGTATGGGGGTAGATAGGGTTGTAATGTGGATATGCAAATTGAAAAATATAAGGGACGCCATTCCATTTCCAAGAACGGTCAGTAGAATATATCCATAGGTGATTAACATGAAGAGCAGGGCGCATGTGTTCATAGAGGGTAGGGTTCAAGGTGTCTTCTTCAGAGCACATACCAAAGAGAAGGCTGAAGAACTCAATTTGAGCGGATGGGTTAGGAATCTTCCGGACGGAAGGGTTGAGGCGGTGTTTGAGGGAGAAAAATCAAACATTGAAAAGATGATAGCATGGTGCCATG
Source organism: Thermoplasmata archaeon (assembly GCA_021161685.1). Taxonomy (GTDB): domain Archaea; phylum Thermoplasmatota; class E2; order DHVEG-1; family B18-G2; genus JAGHAD01. The sequence continues at coordinate 11,797 of JAGHAD010000046.1, forward strand.
TTGGCCCTCCCCTCGCTAAGGTAGAAAAGGTGGAAGTGAAGTGGGAGGAACCAAAGGGAGAGTTTGAAGGATTTTCTATAAGATATTACTGATTTCTTTGTTCCATGCGTTCACCATTTCATCATTTATGTCAACCAACAAAATTTCCTCAAAGTCCTTTGCAAATTCCTTTATAACCTCCACCATAGCCTTTGCAGCCTCCCCATAGCTCACTCCACCCACACCCGTACCCATTCCAGGAATGGCTATTCTTTTGATGTCCATTTCCTTTGCCAGCTCGAGGGCTGCCCTTGTTGCTTTCTTTACATTCCCAGCATCTATTTTCATAGCGGGTCTTTCCATAGTAGGGGCATGTATAACATACTTGCATCTCAGCTTCCCAGCGCCTGTTGCAACAGCCTTGCCAACCTCGATCGGAGCTTTGTTGATCGCTTCTTTCTCTATCTCCGCTCCTCCCTTTCTCTTTATGGCTCCAGCGACTCCTCCACCCATATAACCGAGGGAGTTTGCCGGATTAACTATCGCATCGCATTCCAGCTCGGTTATATCTCCCTTAACAGCCTTTATCATTCTTCCTTCCTCCTTTTCTCCTCTTCTTTCCTCTTTTCCCTAGCAATGCCTCCCTTCAGTACCCTTATTCTTGCGTTCAATCCATGTATCATCTCCTCGTACTTTCTTTTCTTTATATTGAACTCTGCCCTGGTTATCTTC
>JAGHAD010000033.1 GCA_021161685.1 Thermoplasmata archaeon
GGATATACTCCATGCAGCTCGTAATAGCTCCTCGCCCTCGGTGTCTTGACTTCCTTACCTCCTCCAACAAATCCAAATATGCCCAGTTTTTTGCCTTTTGCCTCAGCTCCTCCTCCCGCAAAGGTCTGATCCGATCCTAAACCAAATCCAGATTGCGTTATTGGGATAATTGTACCGAAATCGAATATCTGCCCAAGTATACCTTGGGATCCGTCTATGTCGGTTATCTTATCATAACGTAAAGTTCTCTCTCTTTTCTTCAAGATGCCTCCTTTGAAAATGATCCTGAGATTCGTAATTATGTACCGGTGGGATTTGATATAGGCAAAGGAGCAGAGGGCAAGGATTGCAGACACTCCAGCAGAATAAAACAGGATAAAGTCCTTTGCGATCGATTCAAATAGCCATTCATTGTACCATAACAAAAACGTTCCTCCGGCGAGTATGGAGACATAGAGAAAAAATATCCTCCACCTTATGGCGGTGAGGGAAGCCACAATCCCAGCAAGAAGGGTTACCCCCCACCACACGGGAAGCAGAACAAACCATTTGGATAAAATGCTCGCATATTGCGAATAAGTCGCCATCCACCACAGAAAAATTGCCCAAACAATTAGAAAGATCCAAATGGATTGTAGTCCCATAAAAGATAACGGATGCGGTGTCAGGATTTTTTTGATGTATTCATCTCTCAGAAGAAGTTCTTCATCTTCTCTCATCCATTCGCACCTTCGATCTGCTTAATCTTTCAAGCCTTTTAAGCTTGTTGGTCACACCTCTTATTATCAAAATGCATGTTACAACTGTTATTAGTAGCGATAGAACTAGGGAGAGGGTTAAACCAAAATCAAAATTAACAAAAACGAGACGCAGAGGAACATATGAGATCAAAGGAACAAAAATTGGTACAAATCTCTTGTAAGAATGCAGCTTATCGCTAGTGTATAGGATAAGAATGAGGAAGTGGACAAAGAACATGGAAACTATTGCTATTATTGATAAAAATGCAAGGATGGAAAAGAGCGTTGCATATAAGGGAATGTGAAGCCAGTAAGTGACTAGGAAGAAAAGGTAAAAAATTCCAAGAACGATTAATAGATACTTTGGATGGTTAACTAGAAGGTTTTTTATCATGTATAAATCATGTAGTATGCTGAGCTTCTTTGCACCGCCTTCTATATAGCTAGGTCTTATGCCAAGACCAGTTGCTATCAAAATGATAAGAAAAGCGAGATGAAACGGATTAAATAGATCTAAACCCACAATGAGTCTCACAAATCCATAGCTTAGATCAGCTAGGGTTGAACTGAATTGAACCATCATGCCGGCGAAAGTGTAGGTTACATTTTTTGATAAGTTCAAATGTATAGATCCGCTCGCAAGAAGTATACAGAAAACCATGAAAGGAGGGATAAAAAAAGGACCCAAAGCTAGAAATGCGTTTGCAAACCATGCATAAAAACCTTCCTTTTCCTTTTTTGGCGAAACTTTGCTATCGTTAACGCTAATGGAAAACTCAGAGACCCCGATACCAGTCAATGTGTAGCCGGCAGCGTGGGCTAGTGCTTGAAATAAAATTCCAAGGAAGTTAGAGAATCTACAAAAGGCTGTGTGGGTGCTCCATATTTTTGATAATCCATACTTCATACTGTCTACCACTATCAATTGAAAAAACCAAAACAGGACAGCACTCATGAAAGGAGCAAAAGGGGCGAAGAAAAAAGTATCTATGATCGACCTGCTCATTGCTTCTCAAAAACTTTGGGGTTTTAAATAGTTAAACTTTTCTCTTCTGCATTTCAAACAGCTTCTCAAGTTTATTTATATCATCTATTTCATCAACCCCCTTATCCCACCTTATCCTCTCTATCCTTGGAAACCTCAAGGCGTATCCAGATGGATAAACCGAACTCTTCATTATTTCTCCAAATTTCACCTCAACAACGAGTTCGGGCTTTACTATAAATCTTCTTCCCTCCCTTTTTATCGCAATTCGCTTGAAGTACTCCGTTAACTCTTCTATTTCCTCATCGGTTAACCCACAGTAAGCCTTGGCAACGGGAAGCAGTTCCCCGTTTCTATCTCTTGCTGCAAAGGTATAATCGGATAAAACATTTGCTCTCTTTCCATGTCCATATTCAACAGCTATAACAACCAAATCCAAAGACTCTGGTTTCTGTTTGAACTTGAGCCAGTGCTTACCTCTCTTTCCGGGCAGATATCTAGAGTTTGGATCCTTTATCATCACTCCCTCAAAACCTTCGCTGACCGCTTTCATGTAAAATTTTTCCCCTTCTTCCTTACTAGAAGTAACTAACTGCTCAGCCAGCTTGATGTGTTTTGTTTGACTTAAGGTTTTTTCAAGCAATTCTCTTCTTTCCTTTAAAGGTATATCGATGAGGCTTTTACCATTCAACCAAAGTATGTCAAAAACATAGAGCCTCACCGGTACTTTCTTAGCTATATCTTCCAAACCATATTTTCTTCTCAACCTTCTCATCAGAAGCTGGAACGACTTTGGAGATCTGTGAAACGGTATCACTTCTCCATCTAGGATAAACTCGTGGGGATTTTCGCTTAACTCTTCAACAACTTCTTGAAGGTTCTTGGTAACATCCTCAAACTTCCTGGTAAATATCCTTATTTCCCTGCCCTTGTGGATCTCAACCCTCGCTCCATCGTATTTATACTCAAAGACCGCTTTACCATATCTCCTTATACCTTCCCCAATGTCTTCTGCCATCTCCGCAAGCATATGTTTTACTGGCCTACCGATCTTGATGCTAACCCTACTTAACCCCTCTTCACCTCCTTTCTTTGCAATCAGGGCAACCTCTCCAAGATCTGAAAGGAGCATGTGAGCTTTCCTTACAAGCTCAAGATCTACCCCAAAAGCCTTCGATATAGCTTCTTCCATCAATCCTTCCTTGAAACCAAACCTGGTTTCTCCAGTTATGGTTTTTATGATCAGCTTAGCTTCTTTAGGACTTGCCCGATTTAGCAGACCGATGAGCAAAGTGGATTTCTTCTTTATGGATCCCTCTCCTCTTGCCTTTGATATGAGATCAAAGAACCGATGGACTTCTCTCATGGTTAAAGGTTCTCGATACAGATGCATCCTTGGTTTTTTGGCTAGAACTTCCTCACCAGCTAAACCGAGGTCTCCAAACTTATCAAATGCCTCGAACAATTCTTTCTCGCTAACCCCAGAAACTTTTCTTATGCAATCCCATAAAGTTGACCATCCAACGTTTAATTCCTTTCCAGTCCATTCTGGAAAAGCTTTTCCAGTTAACATATAACATGCAATTGGAATATCTCTATCATCCAGTTTCTTTAGGAAGGAGGCAACAATATCAATCTTTTCCAACTTACTCGTCGTGCTTCCCACTTTTTCATAGCAATCGATGAGATCCCTGAGTAGCATACCTTATAGATGATCTTGCCATCTTATGTAACTTTTGCAACCTAAACGTTCTCCCATTCTTTCAGGATGGAGTTCCATCTGAATTCCTTTATACCTGGGATAGATTCCAGTCTTTTCACGATCCTCTCGTATCCTTTAAGTAAAGTTCTCGTCGTAACCCTAGCTATAACATCGTATGTTCCGGATACTGCCGAAACAGAATCCACACCCTTTATTTTCCATATCTCCTCTATCAGTTTTGCAACTCTAACGCCAGGTGCAGCCCTTATGAATATATATGCCCTTACTTGAGTTATAGCAAATGAAATTATACCGAGTATAACCAAGATAAATCCAATTGACCTGGTCAACCATAAAGTGGGAGTTGTCGGAAACGGTATTGGTATAAACAGGCTTAGTATGAAGGTAACTGGGATAGCAAAAACTATGGTTGTAGCCTTAACGGCTTGGGTGACACTTGCTTTCCCTATACCGAGGGCTCTGATGTGAAAGATGTATGAAAAGAAGGCTAGGGTCGCCACTATAGATACTAACCAAAAGAAGTTCATGGAAGATTCTATACCCATAGCCAAAAGTGGTTTTTTGAGAAATTGTCCAAGGATCAACATTATAATGATCATGAAAGCCAAAGAGAATAGGATGTTCCAAAACCTTATGTTGAGAGAATCGTTGGGCTCACCTTTCATCTTTAGTAGCTTCAGTTTCCTCTGATATATTGAAAGCAGTACCCAACCTGGATTAACGACCAGAAATACTATTGCAAGTGCCGAGAGATCGATTTCTCCTTTGAAAGATAGAGAACCGAGAATTGCACCAGATGTAACGATTGCTGATGATTGTATCTCTATTAGGGTGGGGGCATTCTTTTCCGCTATAACCTCTACCAGAAGGAGGTAGAGGATAACCGTTTGATAGAATGGCAGAACTGTGGATGGATCTGGCATTACAGTGAGGACGAAAAAATAACCAGTGGTGGTTATAGCATTGCCAAAACCAGCCAAGAGATGGTAAGCTATTTCCTCTCTCCTTACAAATCGCAGGTGCTTGAAGGCGGGATCAAGAAGGCTTCCCAAGCTTCTCCCTTTACATGGTATAGAGAGGATAAGGCAGAATAGAAGAGTTATGATAAAGCCAACTAGAAAAACTGAAAAACCATAGAGCAATGGTGCCTCTTCATAGACCTCTCCATATTTCCTTATAGCAATTACATCCATTCCCGCACTAATGGATGCTATCGCCGAGGAAGCGAGAGCCAAGGCATAAAAAAGATATCTCTTTCTTATTTTGAAGAACATCATAGTGTTATCTCTTTCTCGATTACATGGGTTGTCGTCTGCCTTATGCCGTCTATGGTTTGCAACTCATCCGTTAGCTGGAGGAGCTGTTCGGTATCCCTTACCTTAACCTTCACTATGAGATCGCAATCCCCAGTCACAACCGCTATGCTCTCGACGTTTTTCAACTCCCTTGCTTTCTGCAGAACCTTTTCCAGCTTACCAACCCTCGTTTTGACAAGTATGTAGGCTTTGATCATGGGATCACAATCTGTGCCTGCATTAATAAAGCATTTATAAAGTTATCCTTCCTTGCTTCATTCAAATCACAACGTATTTAATCTGCGTACTGAATACCGCCATCGTGGGTTACCTAATAGGAGAAGTATGTATGAAGAAGCATGTACATGATAATGAGCTAGTGAGGAAGCTCAACCTAATAGCCACAAGAATGAGAAAAAAGATAATAGAAATGCTATATCGTGCAAAGTCTGGTCATCCAGGAGGTTGTTTATCCGCTATAGATGCAATCGTTGCTCTCTATTTTCATCACATGAGACACGATCCAAAAAATCCAAAGGATTCAAATAGGGACAGATTCATCCTGAGCAAGGGGCACGCAGCTCCAGCTCTTTATGCAGTTCTCGCAGAATGCGGTTATTTCGATAAAAAGGAGCTCTTAAGATTGAGAGAGATCAACTCTATCTTACAAGGTCATCCAGCGAATACCTTAACGCCAGGCGTAGAGGTATCGACTGGATCTCTTGGACAAGGTCTATCATTTGCAGTTGGAGTGGCTTTAGCTGGTAAGCTAGATAAGAAAGATTACAGGGTTTACGTCTTGATAGGCGATGGAGAGGCTGAGGAAGGGCAAATTTGGGAAGCTGCTGCGAGTGCGTCTCACTACAGGTTAGATAACCTCATAGCAATGCTTGATAGAAATAGGTTGCAGATAGACGGTACAACCGAAGAAATATATGGTTTGGAGCCGATCGTTGAGAGATGGGAGTCATTTGGATGGAACGTCTTAGAAATAGATGGACACGATATGAAACAGATACTGGATGCCTTGGATAAAGCCTGCTCCTTTAAAAATGGAAAGCCGACCATGATAATTATGAATACCATCAAGGGAAAGGGAGTTTCATTTATGGAGAATAACCTTAAGTTCCATGGAATAGCTCCAAATGAAGAGGAATACAAAATGGCAATGAAGGAGTTGGAAGAGCTCGAGAGGAAGCTAGAGGGGAAAAAATGAAGAAGATTAATCCGAGAGATGTCTATGGAGAGACCCTCGTTAAACTTGGTGAACAGAATCCGAACATAGTTGTCCTAGATGCTGATCTATCGAAATCTACAAAGACCTACAAGTTTGGAGAAAGGTTTCCAGATAGATTTTTCAACATGGGAATAGCGGAAGCAAATATGGTATCGGTAGCTGCAGGTTTAGCGTCATGCGGTAAAATTGTTTTCGCAAGTACGTTTGCCGTTTTTGTTCCTGGGAAGACATACGATCAGATAAGGATGAGTGTCGCTTACTCGAACATGAACGTTAAGCTCTTCTGTACCCATGCCGGAATAAACGTCGGGAAGGATGGTTTCAGCCATCAGATGATAGAAGATATAGCGTTGATGAGGGTTCTTCCGAACATGAAGGTGTTTGCTCCGAGTGATCCATATCAAGCTGGGAGGGTTGCGGAGTTGATGGCAGAGCATTACGGGCCAATGTATGCTAGGGTGAGCAGGGAGCCGATGTATCAAATTTATGAAAGGGATGTTTTGGAAGAGATGGAAATAGGAAAATCCATAAAGGTAAGAGAGGGAGATGATATTACCCTTTTGGCTCACGGTCTAATGCTTCACGAGTGCATCCTTGCTGCTCGCGATCTTGAGAAGAGAGGCATAAGTGCAGAAGTTATAGATATCTGGAGTATAAAACCTCTTAATGAAAATGAAATAATCAAGTCCGTAAGGAAAACAGGGAGGGTAATAACGGTTGAGGAGCATTCTATAATCGGTGGAGCTGGAAGCGCGGTTGCTGAATTGATAGCTGAAAAGGGAATAAATGCGAAATTCAAAAGAATGGGTATCATGGATGTCTTTTCGGAATCTGGAGATCCAAGGGACTTGTTCGAGAAATATGGTATATCGAAAGAGCACATTGTCAAAAATTCGATGGAGATGTGTTCAGACTAAAAACTAAATATGCATTTTCCTTTTTGGGTATGGATGGGAAAGATCTCCGCATATGCACGTCTACTCCGCCTTCCTGGATTGGGTGGGCTTGCGATTCCTCCAGTAATAGGGGCAGTAACTGTTGGTGTTTTCGATTTACAAATTCTATCCCTATTATTCCTAATAGGAGTTTTTTGCATCATTTATGGATTTGTTTTCAACGATTACATGGATATGGATCTAGATAAGTTGGTTAAAGAGTTGCATGGCAAACCTCTAGTGAGTGGGGAGATCTCTAGAAAGAGCGCTTTGACCATATCTTTCTTTTGCGTTGTTTTCGTCTTTCTTTCCGTATTTCTGTTATGGAAAGGAGAAATCATAGATAATAGGAAGATAGAAGCTATACTTTCCTTGGTATTGGCTGGTATTTTTGGAACGATCTACAACATTTATGGGAAAAGGTTTGTTTGCTCGGATGTCCTCGTATCCCTATCGGTTGCTTTTCTTTTCCTGTTTGGTGCATTATCGGTTGGAGAACCTAATCCAATAACGTGGATCGTTTTTGTTTTGACTTTTAACAACCTGATGCACATGAACATGATAGAGGGAGGAATAAAGGATGCCGATCATGATTATCTTATGAATGTGAAAAACGTCGCCCTTGCTCTAGGTGTTAAGGTTCAGGGGAAAAATGTTAACATACCAACCAGCTTCAAGTCCATTAGCTTGGGAATAAGAACCTTTTCATCAGCTCTCCTCTTATTGCCTTTCGTTGTCCTTGGCTATAGCTACTACCCATGGCAGATTTGTTTGCTTTTAGCTCTGATATTTCTCGTTTTTTACCTTACCATAAAGTTATTGTCGATCAAGGTTTTCGATAGAGATAAGATAAGAAAATACATCGCAGCCATGTCCTTTTTGAGGTATTCCCTCGTTCCCATCATGCTGATTCATCTCATTGGCTTTGAATATTCCCTTATGCTCATTGTTTTTCCCTTCGCATGGTATGTAATTTTTGCGCCATTGATTGGAGAGAGGCTGTTTAGACCGAGGATGTGAAAATGAAAAGGATATGCATAATAGGTGGAGGAATATCTGGACTGCTTGCGGGGGCACTGCTTGCGAGAGAGGGCTACGAGGTTGAGATATTCGAGAGGAAAAAGAGGCTGGGCGGAAGGGCGATTTCCATGAAGATGGATGAGTTGAACCTAGAGGAATACAGATCCCTCTTATCGAATTTTAACATGAACATTTACCATTCCGAACCAGAAGCCGAGATTCTGTTTGAAAAGGGATTGTTGAAAGGATACAAGTTAGATCTTGGTTTCCATGTGATAGGTGGAGGAGAGAGAGCTATAAACGAATGGTTATCGGGATTTGGAAAGGTAAGGATGATAGAAACTAAGTTAGCTTATATCAAAGAAGATGGTTATGAATATCCTTTTTTGCCTTTGAAAGACAGGATTGGATTTCTACCTCAAATTCTTAAACTACTCTTATCTGGAGAGAAGACGATGGAAGAACTGGATCCTGTTCCTATGAGCGAAACCATCGAAAGATATGGCAAAGGAAAAATGAAGCTCACGCTCGAAGTTTTTTCTAGAGTGATTGCCACGGTAAACGATCTTAACAGAATATCAACTGGCGAAACCTTAAGATCGCTCAAGCTATTGCTCAGGGGCTCATCTCCCGTCTCATATCCAAGGGGTGGTTTGGAATCGATCTATGCAGGTCTTGCCAGTTTCATGAAGAACAAGATACATCTCGGAAAACCAGTTAGGGAGATCGTCGTTGAAGATAACAGGGTTAGCAAGGTAGTTGCAGATAGAGATCATGAATTTGATGCTGTCATATCCAGCTTGCTTGCGGAAGATCTTTCAAAAATATTGAAAGGAGACATACCCAAAGATTATCTCAAAAATTTAAACTCATTGACAGGTACCGGGAGCTTGTGCGCTTATGTTTCTTTCAGAAAAATTGAACCGGATCTGGCTGGAAAAACTTTTCTTTTCATAGAAAGGGATGTTGGATTGGAAGGAAACGATGTTGCAGGCATGATAGATTTCATGACCTGTCTCGATCGAGAACTTTCACCTAGAGACCGTTACCTTGTTCAAGCATACGCAATATGCACCCCGGAGGAGGCTCGCAAAAAGAAAGTGCTAGATAAATTGATGGAAATCATTGAATCGAATTTGGAGAAATTGATGCCTGGCTTTAAGACCTATACCAACTGGATACTCTATCTGCCGGTCTGGCATCTGGATGGAGTTGCAAAAACCATAGAAAACAAAAAACCTCCACTGATAACTCCAATTGAAAATCTCTACCTAGTTGGAGACTGTACCAAGGCGCCGGGTATAGGGGTGAACTGCGCAATGAGCTCGGCAAAACTTCTTCACGAGATTATAAAGAAAAGTAAGGATTAAATCCTGCAATACTGGTTACAGCTTTGATGAAGGTTCATATCATCATGGGTTCAAAGTCAGATAAACACGTTGCTGATAAGGCAATTGAAATCTTGGAAAAATTCGGTGTGGATTATAAGGTAGATGTCGCATCTGCACACAGAACTCCAGATAGGGTTAGAGAGATAGTTACAAATAGCGATGCAGACGTATTCATAGGAATTGCTGGCTTATCAGCCTCTTTGCCAGGAGCTATTGCATCCTATACTCATAAACCCGTAATAGGCGTACCGGTTAGTGGAAAGCTCAATCTGGATGCCATTCTTTCTATTGTGCAGATGCCTCCGGGCATACCGGTTGCTGCAGTTGGCTTGGATAGAGGAGATAACGCCGCATTGCTTGCGGTTGAAATACTAGCTTTAAATAGCAAAGATCTTTTAAGGAGGTTGGAAGAATACAGGGAAGAGATGAAGAAGGAGGTTGGCAATGTTTGATCCAAAGAAATTTATAGAAGAAACGGTAGAGA
>JAGHAD010000037.1 GCA_021161685.1 Thermoplasmata archaeon
AGTAGCTTACGTATATTTACTGGGTGCATCCCTTATCCCCTTTATCCCAGAAACAGGATGCACCCTAAATTTTTCTATTTCTTGGACTTTCGGAACTACTGTTCTTGGACTTTCGGAACTACTGCTGAAGCAACAAACTTTATATTCACAAAAACTCTTTCGCCCAGAGATGGATATAAACAGGATCTCAAGGGAAGAAGGTTTTGAAGTTCTCGAAAAAACGAGAAGTATTGATGAGAAAACCATAGAAGATGGTAAGGTTCCGAAAACTTTGGATGCATGGTACATAGAAAAGGATGGGATTGTTTACCTTTTAAAAGATAATGGAAGCAGAGAGAGGATAGGTACCAGAGAGTACTGGAAGAAGATAATGGATTACAAGGTGGATGATGGATACGTTGCGAGGATAAATACCAACAGGGAGCACTGCAAGGATGTGGGAAGCTGTGGTTTATGCAAAGAACACAAAAACTCAACTGCCTTACTGAACATAGTTGCAACAAATAGATGTGATTTGAGATGCTGGTACTGTTTCTTCTATGAAGAGAAGGCTGGCTTCGTATATGAACCGAGTTTGAAAGAGATAGAGAAAGGAATAAGGCTTGCCAAAGAAATGAACGGATACACTCCACCAGTTCAGATAACCGGTGGAGAGCCAATTCTCAGAAAAGATGTTGATAAGATAATAAAGCTAGCAAAGGATCTGGGTTCACCCCACGTTCAGCTCAACACAAATTCGGTATCCCTGGGCATAGGATACTTTGAAAATAGGGAAAATGCCGTTAAGATCGTAGAGAAATGGAGGAAGGCTGGAGTGAACACTATCTACACATCCTTCGATGGCTTGAAGCCAGATCCAAACAGCAATCCAAAGACTCACTATGAAATGCCGTTTGCCCTCCAAGCATACAAGGAGGGAGGCATAAGGAGTATAGTTCTGGTTCCAACCGTGAGCCAGATAAATCTGAAGGAAGTGCCAGACATAGTTAGCTTTGCCATGCATAACATCGATAGGGGGATAAGGGGGGTTAACTTCCAGCCAATATCTTTGGTTGGTTTCATAAAGAAAGGGGAGAGAGAAAAGCTAAGGGTTGTTCAGTCCGATATAGTTGATGAGCTGAGAAGGAAATTTGGGCTTGGGATGGAAGCATGGTATCCTGTGCCCTGCGTTGCCGCGCTTGCAGATTTGATAGGTAAAGAGCCCCACATCCATTTTTACAATAATGAAAAGTGTGGAATAGCAACCTATGTGTTCGTTGATAGAGATGGTAAAAAGTTAATACCGATAACCGAATTCGTGGATGTTGATAGATTCTTGAAGGATGTGAAGGAGCTACATGATAATCCTTTGAAAAAGGTAATATTAGGTCTTGAGATACTACCAAAGGCCATTAAGTATTTAAGTTTCAGGAAAGCTCTTGCAAAAAAGGTGAAGGAATACATAATAAGAGATGAGCTTCCAAATGGAAAAAGATTATCAGATGTACTTGATAGGGTTTTTGCAGAGGGAAACTACGCATCCTTGAGAGAGTTCCATTACAGTTTCCTGTTCTTGGGCATGATGCATTTCCAGGATTACTATAACTACGACATAAACAGGGTAAAGAGGTGTTCTATTCACTATGCATGCGGTGATAGAATAGTTCCGTTCTGCACCTATAACGTTTTCCCAAGTATTTACAGGGATAAATATCTGAAATCGAGGGCGATAAAGGGAAAGAGAGGAGAAAAACTTATGAAGGAGTCGATGGAAGCAAAAGAGAGGGTCGAGAGATTCAGGGAGAGAAAGGACGAGATCGTGAATTCTCCAATCTACAAAGAGGTTTATGCCATATGAGATTCTTCAGAAACCACAGGTTCATCCTGTTTTTCATCGTTCTTTTTGCGATATTTCTTAGATCCCTGCCAGCTTGGCTTTATCCCGCATGGGGAGGAGATCTCGGAATATACTTTGGAATAGCATCTAGAATTCTTGAAACGAAAAGCATCTTCGTTGATTATGATGGGTGGGGAAGCTCATACAATTACTTTCCAATGCTTTACCTAATCTCCCTATCTGTTCATTTGATAACGGGTATAGACCTTCTCACCGTTATGACGAGAACGGCTCCAATAATTGGAGGATTAACGATCTTGATATTCTATCTCATCATGATGGAGCTCACGAGAAAGAGAAAAATAGCTTTGCTATCTTCTGCTCTCCTTGCCGTCGCTCCCTTCCATGTATATCAGACGAGTCATGCAGCTCCACTCACGGTTGGTCATTTCTTCATGCTATTGTGCATACTCCTTTTCATAAAATGTCGGAATAACACCAAATTTCTTCCACTCCTTTTATTTTCAACGCTAGCCCTCATTCTTTCTCACCACTTGACCACCTACTTCTATCTTATAAGCATCTTGGGAATGATCTCATGGAGAAATTTCAAATTTAAAATACCAAAGAAAGAGATTGCCAATGACCTGATCTACCTTTTTACGGCATCCGCCCTTACCTTCTCCTACTGGAAATTTGTAGCCAAGCCCGTTTATTATTCTTTCATGGAGGGAGGTTTGCATCTCGAACCTTGGAAGGTGGTTGCTCTCTACTTCCTTGTGATCATTCTTTCCATTTACATTTCCAGCGTATTGAGAGAGAGCAAAAAACTTCGCGAGCTTTTATCAAAAATTTCATCCAGATGGCATCACGGATTTTCGAAAATCCTATTTCTATCCATCGCTGGATTCATCTTGATGGAAATACCTTTCCTATTCTTCGAGATACCAACAACATGGGTGAAGTTGAATCCGACTACAGTAATTCTATCGATACCCGTCATAGTTTTCTTTTCCATCGCTTTGGCGGGGGTTCCTTTTCTATCCATGGATAAAAACAGAAGCTTCCTTCAAGGGTGGCTGCTTGCAGTATCCATTTCCTTACTTTATTCTTTAATCACCGTAAACACGACTCTCTATCCATACCGGCACATGGAGTATCTCGTCGTTCCTCTGTCTGCATGCGGAGCCTTTGGCGTGGCAGAGATTGGAAGTAAAATCAAAACAGAGGTTCCCTTGCTAAAAAAGTTGATCAAGAGGTTGTCTGCGGAGGTGTCGGTAATTAGTATGGTTATGTTTGTTATACTTTCAAATGCGCTGATCGCCTATCCAGCTGGTTATTCCATAGGTCATCTCGATGAGAGGTATTCTAACTGCTGTTTCTCTGCCATAGAATGGTTGAAGAACAATACCAACGACAATGATACCATCGCTACAGATCTGAGGTTGTCCGATTTCATCTGGGCTCATGGAATGAAAGCGACATTTGATAAAACAAATGTTACATGGACATGCGAGAACTGGACCGAATGCATAAATGAACTCGAAGAAAATGAGCATCATGGAAAAGTGACCTACATACTCATAGATGATGTAATGAGAAACAGCGTCGTTTATCTCAATGTTGATCTCCATGTAAAGATGAGTAATGAATCATATAATAAATTCTCAAGAGAACCCTTCGAGATGGTTTTCAGAAACGCTACCTTAGATGATCATGGGAGAGAGATCCACTGGGCAGAGGTTTACAGGATAAACTGGAGCTACATAGAGGAGTTCAAAACCTCCTCGTAGATCTTTTTCAGTTCTCTGCCGATAATTTTTAATGAGTTCTTCTCTGCCAGCTTCCTTGAATTTCTTCCCAACTTTCTCCTCAGATCCTCATCTTCCAAAATTATCCTGACAGCCTCTTCAAAATCTCTCTCGGTTGAGCACTTCAGGCAGTTCTCTCCATGAATGAGCCAGCCTTCATAGGCGGGAATGTCTCTTACTATCAATGGCAGCCCATATGCGCCCGCTTCGAGCAGGACTATACCCTGGTTTTCTTCATAAGAAGGGAAGAGGAAAACATCAAAGTTTTGATACTCCTTTCTAACATCCTCAACGTAACCCGTGAAATGAAGATTTGGTATCTTTTCCAGATCTCCTATATCGAACAAGATCTTTTTCCTCACATCTCCGACCCATCTGAAGATGCAGTCCGGAAACTTTCTTGCAAGGTTTGCAAAAGTAAGAACCCCTTTCCTTTTTGTAACGAAGCCAACGCAACCTATGATGAACTTTTCGCTCTTTTTCTCCTTCCTTACTCCAGAGAGGAAATCCGGATCTATGCCATTGCTCAAAACGTAAATTTTCCTACCAATACCATATCCCCTGATTACTCTTCTGGTATATTCGGATGGAGAGATCAGGGCACTGGATGTTGAGTAAACCTTCTTTAAATACCTTTTCAGATGGGGAAATAGCTTCCCTCCAAATGCAAACGTATCTCTAAAATCCTCAGCTGTAATGTGGGTTGCGAAGATAACTTTCTTGCCCTTTCTCATTGCCTTCTTCGAGAGGAAATAGGAACCTACT
>JAGHAD010000080.1 GCA_021161685.1 Thermoplasmata archaeon
ATGATACTCAACGAGTTTATAAGCAATCTATCTAATTTTATACTGTCTGGATAATATAAACTCGGTTAGCGTGAGCTATATCGAGTAGAGCAAATCTTATTTCTATAACACCCTCAGAATTTCATTTATTGTCGGGCAAGTTGATCATGAGATAATCACACAAAAATGGATGTTGCTGATTCAGCAACAACCATTTTTTATCAACTTGCCGAACTACTGAGCAGGCGGAAAGGTTTATTTTTTGCTTTTGTATTAGAGCTGGGTTACGATGCCCGATAAGGTGGCATTGATTAGCGTTTCAGACAAAAGAGGGATAGAGAAATTCGTAAAATTTCTTATTTCAAAAGGCTTTAGAGTAATCGCAACGAGTAGTACCGCTCGCTTCCTGAGGGAAAAGGGCCTGGATGTTGAAGATGTATCCTCATTTACTGGTTTTCCTGAAATACTTGGAGGCAGGGTAAAGACGCTTCATCCAAAAATCCATGCGGGAATTCTTGCAAGGAGGGATAGGAAGGAAGACATGGCTGTGCTCAAATCGGAAAAATTCTCTCCAATTGATATGGTTATTTGCAACCTGTATCCCTTTGAAGACATTATAAAGCAAGATAATCCGGTCCTGGAAGAGGTTATCGAGAACATAGATATCGGGGGACCAACCCTAGTAAGGGCTGCGGCAAAGAACTTTGAATACGTCACCGTCATTGTGAATCCCGACAGATACAAGGATGTCATTGAAGAGTTGAGATCGAAAGGGGTAGTTAGCTTGGAAAGGAGAAGAGAGCTTGCCGTAGAAGCCTTTGAGCACATCGCAAGGTATGATGCAATCATAGCAAACTATCTCAGAGAGAGATTAACCAGAAACAAATTTCCAGAAAACCTCGTTATCCCTTTGGAAAAAGTGCAACCAACTAGGTATGGAGAAAATCCCCATCAGGAAGCATCATTTTATAGAATTTTACCTTACGGTGGAGGCATAACAAATGTAGAACAACTTCAAGGGAAGCAACTCTCCTACAATAATATCTTGGATGCAGAGGCCGCCCTCGACTGTTTGAGAGAATTCAGTGAACCGACTGCGGTCATAGTAAAACACACTTCTCCATGCGGTATAGCATCAGCTAAAAACATAATGGACGCCTGGAAAAAAGCATTTGAAAGCGATCCTATTTCACCCTTTGGAGGCATAGTTGCATTTAACAGAAAGGTGGAAGAGAAACTGGCTGAAGAACTAACGAAATACTTCCTAGAAATAGTGATTGCTCCACACTTTGACAAAGAAGCTCTTAATGTATTCAAGAAGAAAAAGAATTTGAGGTTACTTCAGGTGAAGGATATTTACTCCGGGAGAGGAAATTTTGTTTACAGAAGTGTAGATGGAGGTATGCTAGTTCAGGATAAAGATATTGGAGAAATCGATACCAGGAATTGGAAAGTCGTCACAAGGAAAAAACCAAACAAGGAAGATATCGAGTCAATGATATTTGCAGTAAAGTGTGTCAAGCATGTAAAATCAAATG
Organism: Thermoplasmata archaeon; assembly: GCA_021161685.1. Classification (GTDB taxonomy): domain Archaea; phylum Thermoplasmatota; class E2; order DHVEG-1; family B18-G2; genus JAGHAD01. The sequence continues at coordinate 1,518 of JAGHAD010000080.1, forward strand.
CGGTTGTTTTTGTGAAGGGATCAAAAACCGTCGCCATTGGAGGAGGTCAAACTTCAAGGATAGATGCGGTGAGGATAGCTGTGGATAAAGGTGGAGAAAGAATAAGAGACTCTATAATGGCTAGCGATGGTTTTTTTCCATTCAGAGATGCCATTGATGTAGCAGCAGATGCGGGAGTAAGAGCAATAGTTCAACCTGGAGGATCGATAAGGGATAAAGAAATCATAGAGGCTGCGGATGAGAGGGGTATATGCATGGTTTTTACTGGACAGAGATACTTTAGGCATTAAGGCGAATTACGGTAGAGCTTGCCATGGATGGTATTTTTAAGTTTACATGCGTGGTAAAGCCTTCTTCTGGAACAATGAAAATCGAAACATCACTTCCTAAATGCAGATTCAAATTAGACACATGCGCAACCATGCAAAAAATTCCTCTTGCGTCCTTTGATAGAACAAGAACACCATATTCATCCTCTTTTAAATTTTTCCAAACATCGTTCTTAAAAACATCCCCTTTAAGTTCTCCAGCAGAGCCTCCATACCTGAAGAAAAAAGAAGATTCACCATTATCTATTCGCAAGCAAATTCTGGAAAAGTTGAGTTTAGTTGATAAGATAGGTCTGACAAATATCACCATCCTTTCAATGGTCTTCCCATCGATCTCCCCCACTATATCTTCTATTTCCAAATAAGTGGTGGATTGATTCATAACACGATCTACGGTTTTTACTAAGAGGCTCAATTGCTCCTCAACAATGGAGAAAAAGCTAAGTCCGCCAACAATGAGGATGCAAGCAATAGCTAAGGGCAAAGCAGTTTGCATTTATCCATTCTCTCTATAAAATAGTTTTTATAGATTTTTGTACAATTTTCCTCATCTTTAACAAAAATTAGCATGTGACAATCTGTCAATTTGACCGATTGCTGAGAAATCCTTATATATGTCTAATTGCAAACATTTAACGCGCTATTAAATGCCACGGTATGAAATACCATGGCAATGAAACGGAGGTGGTGAGGAATGGAAAGAAAATATATGGATAGGTTAGTTGGAAAATACTGCAAGATCGTAATGAAAGAGCCCGGCGAGGAAAGAGCATACGCGATATATGGAGTTATAGAGGACATTGATTACGACTCCGGATTCGTTTTGGTGGATTCAGAGCAAGGATTGGGATGTATAAGCTTAAAGACGATAATTGCAATAAAGCCGAGCAGGAGAAGGGAAATAAGAAGAGATGAGAGGGCTTTTGTCGGTATAGGTACCTTGATCGTTTTCATTGCCATAATACTGGTAGCAGCTGTTGCTGCGAGCGTGCTCATAAGAACTGGAGAAAACCTACAGCAGAGAGCAAACAAGGTTGGTTTGCAAACGACGAGAGAAGTTTCCAGTGGTTTAGTAATAACTGACGTTACAGGATACACAGATGAGAACAAAACTCACATAACACATCTAGCTTTAGTGGTTAGACCAAGGGCAGGATCACAGGATATAGACTTGAGGCACACGGTGCTGTATATTCAGTACGATCGACTGGCGATTTTATCTTATAGCGAAGATCTTGGATACACCGCTCCAAGGGTAAGTGAAAAAGGAGTTTTCCATACCCTAAATGTTACCTTAAATGCAACCACTTATGGGGTGATAGTAATACATGATGCAGATGAATCAATTTGCAGAAATCATGGTATGAATATTGGAGACAGCGCCATGATAATAGTTAACCTATCGGCTTCCTTCAACTCCTCCGGTTTACCTCCAAGAGGATCAATATCTGGCAAATTGGTTCCAGAAATTGGTGCTCCTGGCACATTTAGCGTGGTTGCTCCATGCGTGTTCACAACAAGAGTTATAGATCTAAACTAGTCTTTTTATAACCATGAGCTCTGCTTTTTCTCCCTTCCAATTTATTTGACTTGCAGATATCCTCACTTGGAGAGGTTTTTTGCTCTTTGTCATTATTACCGTTTCGTATCCATTTGGTACGTCTCTTTTTCTTATCCTATTTAAGTAGTACTCCCCCACTCTCATCAATTGATCTAGTGGTACTAAGGAGAAAAATTTCTTGTTGAGAAGTTCCTTTTCATCATACTCCACGAGCTCAGAGAAGGATGGCGTAACTGCCTGAATGATGCCTTTCTTGACCACTAGGGCTGGCATATCTGCTATTTCAGGAAAACTTTTGATGTTTTGTACATCTAATGCATAATCTTTTCTCTTTGTTTCCTTGTTTTGATTAGCTTTTCTTGTTTTTCCTTCTTGTTTCAGCTTCTTGTTGAGAGATTTCATTATCTTATCAAGGTACCTTGATGTCTCTGCCTTTTTTCTCTCCAGCTCGGCTTTTTCCCTCAACAAATTTCTCCTTTCTTTTTCCAAGGAAATTACCAACTTCTCTAGATCATCGATTGTTTTTCCAAGCCTTTTCCATTCACTTTCAAGAAAATCTCTGTTTTCAAGGATGCTTTCTACAGCCTTGCTTATTGTCTCTGCTTCAAGTTTTTTCCCAGTTTGGTTTATTTTCTTTTCTTCTTCTCTTTTACCTTGCTGTGAACGCTTCTTTCCAGCTTCTACACCAAACACACAAACGTCATTTTCATTTATTCGAATAAAAGTGGAATAAATGTTGACGAATTTTCCTTCCTTGGTTAAAATGGAAACCTTTCCCTCACCACAAGAATCTAAATATCTCTTCCACTCGTCTAGATGCTCTCTTGGCAAGAAAGTTTCCCAAGCTTTTTTTCCTAAAACCTCACTCCTTTTAAATCCAGTCAATCTTTCTCCTTTCTTGCTGAAAGCGGTAACATCTAAATTCCTATTCATGCCTATGATCACCAAGTCGGAAGAAATACCTTTTTTCCATCTTTCCCCTCCAGGCAATATTATTTCTGCCATCCCTCCAGATAAGAAATCTCTGATTTCTAAAAAATTTTGTCCTTTTGGTTTGCCCCTAAAATCTATATAGAAAAGTTGCCTTAACTAAACCTAGTGCTGGTTAATGCAGATCTTCATATTCACTCGAGATTCTCTGGAGCGACGAGCGAATCCATGACCATCAAAAAAATCGCACGAGAAGCGCCAAAGAAAGGAATCGATA
>JAGHAD010000151.1 GCA_021161685.1 Thermoplasmata archaeon
TAGATAAATTAGATGCTGCATTTCTTGGCGGTACGGAGATAGATCTCGATTTCAATGTTAATGTAAACACTCACTCCGATGGCAGGCTACTTCATGGAATAGGCGGTCACCAGGATGTTGCTGCGGGAGCGGGGATAACGATGATCTTGATGCCAACTATGAGGGGTAGAATACCAACGATAAGAAAAGAGGTCACTACCGTAACCACGCCTGGAGAGACAGTTGATGTTCTCGTTACAGAGAGAGGAGTCGCTGTGAATCCGAGAAGAGAAGACCTCATAGAGGATCTCAAGGGCAAGGTTCCGCTCGTTGATATAGAGGAGCTTCACAAGAGAGTAACTAGATTTTGCAAAGAACCAAAGCCACCAAAACTTGGAGATGAGATCGTTGCCATTATAGAGTACAGGGACGGAACGGTGATAGATGTCGTCAGGAACGTTAAAGGTTAACTTACCGGGAGTAAGTTACTTACCGGTGGTAAGTTTTTAATATTGGTAAGTTAATTGGGTAGCATGTATTTCGATGTCGAGCCAAAAAGCAGAAGAGAGGATTTGTTTGACTTCGAAGAAGAGTATCTTACCCTCAAGAACTCTATATTGAGGGGAGAAAGGATCATCGTGATAAAGGGCATAAGGAGAACTGGCAAGACCAGCTTGATGAAAGTCGTGTATAACGAGATAGATGTACCAAAGGTTTTTCTCGATGGAAGAATCATAACCCCAAGACAGAGTGATATTCTTTTGGTTCTTTTCGAGGGATCTATAAATGCGGTTACGGACTACTTTCTCGATTTAAAGATAAAAGATGTACTCAAGGAACTCGGTATTTCCTTTGGAATCAATCTTAGAATCTCCATGTCAACGGGTTTGAGAAGTTTTGAAAAACTGGATGAGTTTCTGGAAAATAGAAACAAAAAACTTATCTTATTCCTGGATGAGGTACAAAGATTGAAAGCTGGAAACATAAGTGGGATAATAGCCCATCTGTATGAACATACAAGAAATATTGTGATGGTTATTGCCGGCTCCGAGGTTGGTCTGCTGGATGAAATCATTGGCAGATATGCAGATAGCGATCTCTATGGAAGACCAAAGAGAGTTATAGAGCTTGGCAGGCTGAAAAGAGAGAAATCGATAGAATTTTTAAAGCTGGGCTTTGCGGAATGCAAGAAGAAAGTTGATATGGATTCCATAGAGGAAGCTGTAGATGTTCTGGATGGTATAATAGGCTGGCTCACCTTGTTTGGATACTACTCCATGAGATATGGAATAGAGAAATCCCTGGAGATGGTTAGGAAAGAAGGAGTCAAGATAGTGGCCAAGGAGATAGAACATTTTCTTGAGGTAAGAAAGGATGCCAAAAACAGATACCTCAGGATACTCGAGGCTCTTGCTATTCCATTGAGGTGGGTTGAGGTGAAAAGAATCCTGGAATCGATGGAGGGAAGAGAGGTGAATGATAAGATGGTGAGCAAGTATCTAAGAGAGTTAATGAGGTATGGTTTCATTGAGAAGAGAGAGGAAAGATATGTCATCGCTGACCCTATGATCAGGGAAGGCGTAGTACGGGTTGCTAGACGCTGATCATCTATCTTTTTTCTCCAAGTATCTCTTCCTTATCTCCTTCGCAAGCTCTCCATCCTCTATAATTAAAGCTCCTTCATAGCCACAATCCTTGCATCTCCATCTGCTCCAGGTTTGAGGTAAAACCCATTCAACGTTTGGAGATCCGCAGTTGGGGCAGTATTTCATGCTTTTTACTATACTTTCCTAACTTTATAATCCTTCCACACTCCACAAGAAAAATCTTTAATCTTTAGATCATCTACCGATCTCACTTCCCTTTCCGCAATTGCAACCAGTATACCTTTATTTCCCATTTCTCTATATCTACTAGATGAGAAAATTGTGAGGCATCTGTTACCGTATATGGAAAAACCTAGGGTGTTGTAATCATGTCCTCTGATAAAAACGTTCGCTCCCATTTCTTTCAAAAAAATTTCCAAATCTTTCTCATTAAAAGGGTAGCCTGCTCCACGAAATGTGGGGGAAATCTCCGGATCGCTCCATGTTATGAGCTCTATTGCATCCCTATCGCTTTTATCAAGTTTCCTTAACCTTTCCATATTATATCCCACCGGTATACCGCCGTGCGCAGCAAGCACTTTCTTTCCCAAAAACATCAGCGGCATGAGAGAGAAAACCTCCACAAATTTTTGGTGAAGGTCGGTCGATCCGTATCTCTGGATGAGCTCCATTTCAAATTCGTATGGATAGCATGGAATAACATAATTGCTTTCGTGATTGCCTTTTAATAGGTAAATTTTCTTTGGATAAAGAGTCTTGAGCATCAATAGGTAAGTTATGTTAAAAATTGAGCCCCATTTGATGGGCTCTCTATCGATATAATCTCCAAGGAATACAAGTATACCTTTGCCAAAAAATTTCTTCACTATTTCTTTTGTTATCTCGAAGTCTCCATGGGTATCCCCAACAAAAACGATTTTGTCTTTGCTTTTCACTTCTACGATTGCCTTTTCTTTGTTCAGTATCTTAATGGATCTTTCCAGTACATCAAGCAGGTCTTCTTTGCCGAGGGATTCAACAAAATCCGGGTTTCTGATTATATCTTCCATTCTGGCTCTGAGAAACACCTACAGTTCAAAATATTTATCCCATTTCCGCTGACACTGTCAACCTTTTCACCTCCAGCATAGATTATAGATAGCACACCACGCCATCGTCCA
>JAGHAD010000102.1 GCA_021161685.1 Thermoplasmata archaeon
GTAATAGACCATAACAGTAAGATAAAAAGGGTCTTCTGGTTTAAATCGTTTTGGGTTCGATTAAAAAAGAAAGATTAGCCTTTATGTAAAATGATCCTTGCTATTGCTATACCTTCCTTAGTTGGCGTCATCCATTTCATTTTGATAACTTTCTTATCCTTGTTAATCCTGTAAAGACCAACTATCGGTTCCTTGTTACCATCTTCGCAAATCCTTCCAATAAAGTACCCTCTCTTCATTATTCCCACTATCTTTCCTCTTCCCGTCCCATTTATGGATTCCCACACTCCTTTCATTATGTTTATTTTTCCCTTATGGATGATGATTCCTCTGAACCTTCCTTTCTCTCCATCTTCTTTCCATATTCCTTTGAGTCCAACTCTTACATCTCTCTTTGGTATCGATGCAGCCAATGGGATGCTTGCCAGAAGCAGGAGACCTGCGGTTGCAAGTGCTAAGCTTTTTCTCATCTTACCACCAAAATCTATTGCTCCAAACTTTTTAATATGAATTTTCCCAATTTCAGCCCGAATTATTCCATACCCAGCATGAATAGAATTATAAGAGCGATCATCTCAAACAGATTTGGTAGAATGGTTGTTATCCTTGTATGATACAACATGGCTCCAGCAGATACGTGCAATACCGGTAATGAAAGTACCGTTTGAACTACAAGTACCGATAGAAAAATTATCAAACCCAGCATAAAACTCGATTTCGTTTCCCTGTAGCTCTTGGTATAGATAAAGAGAAGAGCAGATAGCAGGGCTAAATTGATCGAAACTATAACCATACCAATGGTAAAGGTGCACTCGAAAGCATGCCATACATGCTTTACCTTCTCAAATTTCTCCCCCATCCTAGATCTAAAATATTCTAAGCTAGCCTTTGCAACAACTATACCAACAACCGCACCGACAATCAGCACAACCATTAGTGTAGCTAGCGTTCTCATTCTAGGTTCCACATCCATTCAACAATCCTCCTTATTATTTATTTTCTTTTTCCCGATTTTTCTCCAAATCTCCTCAAAGAAGTCCATGTGCTTTTCCAGCAAGTCTGAAGGGAAGTACACTTTTCCATAACCAGAGCCCATCGATGTCACGAGGTTATTCTTTTCAAGTACCTTCAAATGGTGCCTCACCGTCTTATAATCGAGCTCTAATAGCTTGGAAAGTTCATGAGCATTACATGGTTTTTCACACAGCATTTCCAATATCCTTCCCCTATTGATACCACCAGCTGATCCCGCAAGTATCCACCACAGTAGCCTCTTTACCGCATGCATTAGCCTTTCCTCTCTCTGATCCCTTAACTAAGTTCCCTCCCTCCAGCTCTCCAAATATCTTCTCTGCTCTTCGGTTAGGTCATCTATCTCTATACCCATCGTTTCGAGCTTCAGTCTCGCAACCTTCTTATCTATTTCTTCGGGAACCGGATACACCTTATTATCGAGTTTCCTCCTGTTATCTTCTACAGATAGCCATTCAGCAACGAGTGCCTGATTGGAAAAACTCATGTCCATCACTTCGCTTGGATGCCCTTCTGCAGCTGCCAAGTTAACAAGTCTACCTTTTGCCAGCAGATAGATGGTGCGACCGTCTTTCAGATGGAATTCCTCGACATTTGGTCTTATTTCAATTTTGCTGGAAGATATCTCTTCTAGATACTTGACATCAATCTCATTATCAAAATGACCGCTGTTTGCAATGATAGCTCCATTTTTTAGCCTATCGATAGCATCTTTTCCTATAACGTGCTTGTTTCCCGTGACAGTAACAAATATATCTCCTATCTCTGCAGCTTTTGAAATTGGCATTACCCTAAATCCATCCATCACGGCTTCAAGAGCTTTGACGGGATCAACCTCGGTAACTATTACATTTGCTCCCATTCCTCTAGCTCTCATTGCTAACCCTTTACCGCACCATCCGTAACCGCAGACGACAAAGTTTTTTCCGGCGATCAGCACGGAAGTTGCCCTTAATATGCCATCTATGGTCGATTGTCCGGTTCCATACCTGTTATCAAAGAGATGTTTTGTTCTGGCATCGTTTACCGCAATAATTGGATACATCAACTCTCCTCTCTTCGCCATAACCCTTTGTCGATTGACTCCCGTCGTTGTTTCCTCAGTACCACCAAAGACGTGACCGAGCTTTTCTCTCCTACTGGTATGTAGCCTCGTAACCAAATCTCCTCCATCATCCATGGTTATGTTTGGATTCCAGTCTAAGACCCTATCAATGCACCAGTAGTAATCTCTATTGCTCAGCCCGCGCCATGCGTAGACCTTTATCCCTTCCTTTACAAGATATGCAGCCACCGCATCGTTAGTGCTGAGAGGATTCGATCCACAAAGTGCTACATTTGCTCCCCCTTCTTTCAAGGTTTTAACCAAAACAGCTGTTTCCTTTGTCACATGCAAACAACAGCCTATGTTCAATCCCTCCAAAGGCTTTCTCTTGGTAAAATCCTCTCTTATCTTCATGAGAACCGGCATGTGATCTTCTGCCCAATGCACCAATTTTTCTCCATCCTCTGCAAGCTCTGGATCTCTCACCGCATATTCCTCTTCTCTAACAACCACTCCGGCACCTCCTTAGAGGAGGTGCCGGAGTGGTTGTTAGAGAAGAGGAA
>JAGHAD010000047.1 GCA_021161685.1 Thermoplasmata archaeon
AATAAAGAGACATCTTGAAGCTGGGCAGGTAGACGTAAATTTGGAAGAGCTTGAGAAAGTTCCAGAGAAGAAAGTAAATATTGTAAAAATTGCGGGATACGGAATTCCAGTCTTACTTGCCTCTCTCGTGATATGGATCATCCTAACTCAGGGATCATCTTCAATTGAGAAATTGCTTGATATGTTCCTGTGGTGGTTTCTGATAAATGGATCTTTGGCTGGGGCTGGGGCGGCGATAGCAAGGGCGCATCCTCTATCCATACTAACCGCTTTTGTTGCAGCCCCGTTCACTTCTCTAAATCCCGCGGTTGCAGCCGGCTGGTTTGCCGGACTAGTGGAAGCAAAGTTGAGGATGCCAACAGTTAGGGATTTCCAGGAACTGAGCAAGCTGGAAACCTTTAAAGATCTTTTCAAAAATAGAGTTGTGAGGTTGCTGATGATCGTTGCTCTGGCAAATCTTGGCAGTACCATAGGAACATTGGTGGCAATTCCTTATGTGGTTAAAATAGGGCTGATAGGATGAGGGAGAGAAAGATATACACGTCGTTCTATGAGATTCCAGGTGTAGAATCGCACGAGCCTTATTTCTATCCAAAACCAAAGAAATCGATAACCAGCAAGACAGAGATCATACACCTAATCATAGCCATTGCGATTCTTTCCATAGCTTTTTCGTTTCCACTTGGGGGAGGGGGACTGTTACTTAAGGGTTTTGAATCGATCGAATCGGCAATAAAAAGTTATCCGCTTGCTCTTTTCAGCATTCTAACCGGCTTCTTCTTTCATGAACTATCGCACAAGTTCGTCGCATTACGTTATGGATTATGGGCTGAATTCAGGATGTATCCAGAGGGCTTGGTCTTTGCTCTTTTAATTGGTGCTCTCCTTGGTTTCGTTTTTGCAGCTCCAGGTGCGGTAACCATACAGGGAGGGGCAAGGAGGTTTGAGATAGGAAGAATAGCTGCTGCAGGTCCCATTGCAAACATAGTAGTGGCATTTATCTCCCTAGTTGGATATCTATCACTTGGTCTAGATTCGAATTTGGGAAAGATACTCGGTTTCCTCTGCTTTATAAACATCTTTCTAGCAATTTTTAATCTCTTGCCATTCGATCCTTTAGATGGTAAAAAAGTAATAGTTTGGAACGCCTTTGCTTGGGGAATTTTGATGGCAATTGCAATCGTTATCTTCTTCTTTTACTTGAATAGGATGTTTATACTTGGCATCAGCTAATGGCTATTTCAAATCTTAAGACACCATCTTCTCCAGATATCAAGAATGTTTGCTTGTCTGGATATTTGTCGTAGAGACCGTTCCAAATGGTTTCGGATCCATTGATGCAAAGAGCTTTATCAACCTTGAAAGTACCATATATGGTTGAGAAGGTCTCTTGGGTATTGTTATCGAAGGCAGTCAAGGAAATTTTAACGGGAAAATAATCTTTGTAATCGCTAACATCTAGTAGATAAGTAAAGTCTTGACTGAAGTTGAAAGTTGTTCCTTCTTCCATTGCCGGAAGCTTTTTCGTTCTCAATGAACAGTTGCTCACCACGAAATAGAAATAAGGGATAGATATACCGCTATCACTTGGAGAGGATAATAAGGTGAAGTTGAGGAGAGTTAGCTTTAGCTTTATGTTGTGCACCGGATTTTTGTCAGAGCCATCTGTTACGCTATCATCATCTGTATCTTTCCTGCTCGGATCCGTTTTCAAGTTCCATTCCTCATAATCGTTGAGCTCATCTCCATCCGTGTTGAAAAGCAATGGATTTGAAGTTACTTGGATATCTTTTCCCTCTACCAATATACTCCACCCATTCACCTCTATTCCATCTGGCAAGCCGTCGGCATCGGTATCCTCTTTATTTGGAATGGTTCCCGAAGATACCACTTCTTTATAGTCGTCCAACCCATCTCCATCTGTATCCTTTCTGCTTGGATCCAGCATTCCAACGTGCAAAAATTCTTCGTAATCCGTTAACCCGTCTCCATCGCTATCAACCTTTCCCGGATCTGAGCTCACATGTCTTTTTTCTACCATTCCGTTTGCATGATAAACAACGATATCCCATCCACTTATTTCAGCTCCATTCGTCAATCCATCTCCATCATTATCCATAGCTAGCCAGATTATGTAGATGCAGAAAGCTAGGAGTGCAACTACGATGGTCGGGATAATTACCTTAAGGTATTTCATGGGTTATTTTCAGGAATCAGCGTTTCATATATTTAATTTTCTTTTCTGTTTTTCCTGTTCTTTCAGTATTTGGGAAATTTTTTCCTCTAGAACGGATTGTCTGCTTGTCTCCTGGTGTTGAGTTACTTCCTCTTTGCTCTTATCCTCGATGGTTTTCTCTAACTCCTTTTGCCTTTTAAAACAACCGTGACGTAGAGAAACAGTTAGCAGTTTAACTAGAGCGAAGATGAGAACAGCGATTAAGATAAGAATCGATACCGTTACAAGATTTATCCCTTTTGTGACAATGGATACACTTCCTATAAAAACTTGATCCGGTTTACCCACAGGAAAAGCCTTTATCTCTACAGATCTTGGAGTACCTGGATCGATGAGGCTGAAAGGCGTTACAACATCTATGCTAACTTTCAGACTCTCCCCCGGATTTATTACAAAAAATTGACTGCCTGAAAGAGGGGACAAGCCGTTTTTCCCTTCTGCTTCTATGTGATATACCTCTGCGTAATTTCCCCTGTTTGTGATAGTTATTGGTATAGAGACTGTAGAGCCTGGTGTTGTTTCCAAGACGGTTTTTTCAGGCTTTACGTCAAGTAGATAAATATGTTCCGCTTTCACGCTTATGCTGTGATATTCCACATCTAGTATTTTTCCTTCCTTTCCTCGTCTCACAGCTTTTACTACAACAATAGCCTTTGGGTAAGTTGTCGTTCCGTCGATCCTGACTATGAGTTTCAAAGGAAATTTACGACCTTGGGTCGATCCCTCTACCTTTGAGGGAACTATTACCGCATACCATCCAGATAAATTTTTACCTTCCGGATCCGTCACGTATGCAGAGAACTCTATAGTATGGTAACAGAGTGCATCTCTAAGACTCTTATAGAGGGGGGAAATGGTAAGGAATAGTGCCATGCCGCCTGGTAAAAGTCGAAATCCAGCTGGGCCAATCTGTAGCAAATAGGTCCAATTAAGACCAGCAAAATCTTCATAATAAAGATCTATCACTGTATCCTCTCCTATCTTTATAGGAGGTATCTCGCCTTTTATTGATAAATTCTCACCATAATCGTCATTTTCATTACCCACAACTCCATGTAAAGGATACGCAAGGAATATAAGGATAGTTACCGTGACTAGTGCAAATTTTGCTAATCTCATGTCTCTTTTCCAGCTCTTAGGGCATATATTCCTTTCTTTTTAAAAATTACTAGCAAGAGGAAAAGAATGGCAACGATAACAGCGATAATCCCCCCAATAAGTCCAATCATCGGTAGAGATCCGCTTCTGACTCCAAGCGAATAAATGTATGTGTTCGAAGGTGTTTCTTCATACGTAGCTGGTGGAGGCGAAGGTAAAGCAATAAATTTCATGTCAATTGTTTCCATCTGTCCAGCTATCCATCCAAAGCCATAAGGTGTAGTAACTGATATGGAGATGGTTGCTTCTTTACCTTGTGGTATTACTACTTGGTACTGTGATGGTTTTATTGCCCAGCCAGGAATACTCTTTATGTCAACTAGTCTGATTATCGTTTCCTTGTTTGCATTGTTCATGATCTTAATAGGATACGTTAAGGTTGTCATAGGTCCTGCTTCTTTAATGGGTTCATCTGTGGTTATTGTAACTAGAGGGATGTATCCTGGAGTGATTTTGAATTGCGCCTCTGTGAATTGAGAACGTACATTTCCTATTTCGTCGGATGATGCCCTTAATATAAGGGTAAAAGGCTGTGCGGGAGCCTCCTTGTAAAGGGAGATGGAAATAGAAGTATTTGCATAGGAATATTTGTTGATGTCAGGACTCATGTACACATCTGGGGTGCTGATGCTTACATCCATCCAATCAGGTTTGTTAACTACCTCTAAATGAACTTTTACGGGTGGTACAATAAATGGAGTACGAAAGACAATGAGCTTCGTTAAAATAGGATGTCCTTCCAAAATAGGAGGTGCGGGTATGTAATAGGATACCCTGACCGGTAGTACAACGGCTGGTCCACCAGGTTCGATTACATCAAGTTTGCTTGTATCCACCTCTAGGTACAGGATGGGAACGAAAGACAATATACCATCCCTTGCTGAAACTTGTTGTGTGTATAGAGACATGAAGCTTAGTAACATCAAAGCAGAGACGAACATTAGATACGTTCTTTTTAACATGACTTCACCAACCTAAGTTTTAGTTCTGTCAAATTATATTTAAATGTTTGTGTATGGTTTTGCATTACAGACTGATATATGACATTCTTTATATAAAAATATTTCCAACTAATTATTCCCTCATTATTGGCTCATCTATCGTTTCTATCTCCGCACTCTCTTCTCTACGTTCCTCTACACCTTTTTCTTCCTTCTCTTTTTCCATTGTCACCTTCTCTGGAAAGTAGGAAAGTATGATTATATCTCCCACTGCGTTTACCCATCTATAGGGCACTGCAACATCAACCGCACCTTCTATTAAGGTTGGATTCGTCTTCGTAAGTATCAAACTGGCTATTTTCCTCTGATCTATGTCCAAGATAACATTCCTGACATTTCCAACATAAATTCCATTTCTCGTGTAAACCGGCAGCTTCAGCAAGGAAGTGACCATCTCTTCCATGTTTTCTCCCTCTTTCTCAGAATGCTCTGTCTCTATTAAAATGTGTTGGAAAACGACAGCGTGTTGAATAGTTCCAAGTTCCCCTGCGTCCACTATCATGGAAAAGAGGAAGTGCAGAGAAGGATTACAACGAGAAATTAGTAAGAAGAGGATCACCGATGATGGTATGCCAAAGAAATGTTCAAACCATGATCGGCATCATCTGGGACAAATGAGAATGTTGCGAATGTTTGGGGGTTTTCTTGTTCTACCGCATATGAAAAAAGCTGAAAAGATAAAGGATCCAACGATGTTCTGGCTTTGGATAACAACACTTTTTGCAATTTCTCTAATCCTTTCGGGAAAAGGAGATATATCGTTTTACTCACACTCCATGGTTGTACAGCCATCATAAAAAAGGATGCACCCGCCCATTTTGAGTCCCGGGATGCATATGATCTAAGTTTGTTCTTTAAGGAAACGATAAAAGAAATATAGATGGGTCTATTTTGAAAATGCGAGGTTGAAAATAATGAACCTATTGGAAGAATCGATAAAGAATTCCCCCATCATAAAAAAGGGAAGCTACAACTACATCGTTCATCCGCTGACCGATGGTATACCAGAGATAAGACCGGATTTACTCGATGAAGTGACCGAGAAAATGAAAGGATACATTGAAAAGCTTGGGAAAATTGACAAGATAGTAACGATCGAGGCAATGGGAATCCCTCTTGCCACTTCCCTCTCCATGAAACTCAACATCCCTTTCACGATAATAAGAAAAAGGAAGTATGGCTTACCTGGAGAGATATCTGTACAGCAGGTAACTGGTTATTCGAAGTCCACACTCTTCATAAATGGGCTGAAAGAAGGAGAGAAGGTGGTAATAGTAGATGACGTTATAAGCACTGGAGGCACCATAAAGGCAGTTCTTGAATCCTTAATGAAAATGGGTATCGAGGTTAGGGCTGTGATTACAGCCATTGAGAAGGGCAGTGGGGGCAGCATGCTAAGAAATTCATTTGACATGCCCATAATTTCTTTAGTCAGAATAGAAGTCAGCGAAAACGAAGTCGAAATAAAGCGATAGTATTTTTACTGAAAAGAGCTTTCTTTCCAGTATGGACATCCCTCAACATAGACACTGCCAGATGTGTGGAAAGGCTATACCATTAGATGAAAAATTTTGCTCAGAAGAGTGTAGGGAGAAGTACGTTGAATTCCTGAAGAAAAAAAGGAGACTTATACTGATCATGTACGTTATTCTTTTCATCGTTCTTGCAATTGCGCTGGTTACGATCTTTTATACCTAATCCGCAAGCTCCTCTTGTAAATCGTTAAGCATCTCAGTTAACACATCTTCCAGGATAGGATTCCTGTATTCTCTCTCCACTCCCTTTGCTAGTTTTGCCCTTATGACGAAATCCCTGCCGTCCTTGATGATCTTTATGTAACAAATTGGTTTCATAACTATCCCTTGCTTGGATTAAACCGAATTTCAAAACCGCTTATATAAATTTTGTCGAAGTCAACGAAACGCTTAAGAAATCTATAATCCTATACTTATTCCAAGTAAAGCATGAGGATTTAATATGGAAGATACAATAAAAGAGCTCGAAAGAGAAAGAAATGCACTTCAGAAAAGAGCAAACGAACTAAGGAGGAGAAGAGATAAGTTGCATGAAGAATCAAGAAGACTTTGTGAGGAAAGAGACGAGCTAAATGCCCGGATAAGATCCCTTCGCAACAAGATAAAGGAATACAAGGAGAGAAGAGATGAGCTTAACCGAAGGGTTAAGGAAGCAAAAAAGAAGAGAAACGAGTTAAACGAAATCTATGCTAAAGCGAGAAAAAAGCTAAGGGAACTCGAAAGGAAGAGATCGTCAGCACTTGGTGTTAATCCAATGAAATTGAAGAGAAAGTTGAGGAAGCTTGAGGAGCAACAAATGACACAGCCAATGACCCCGCAGGAAGAGAAGGAGATAATAGAAAAGATATCGAAACTCCATGCCCAACTAAAGGAACAGGAAAGGATATTGAAAGAGGACGTTGTTCTCAAAAGAGCCTTAGAAGAAGTTGAAATTGCTAGGGAAAGGGCCGAAAAACAGCATGAGAAAGTGGAAGAGCTTGCGGAGAAGGCGCAGAGAGAGCATGAAAAAATGATTGAGCTTGCGAAGCAATGCGACGCCCTAGTTGAAAAGGTTAACCAGATACAAGAAAAGATAGTCTTTCTCAAGATAGATGCTGATAAAACCCACAAGAGCTTTATAGAATGTGTTAATAAGATTCATGAGCTGGATAAGAAAATATCCTCGCTTAAGAAAGAGATGAGGATGAAGGAAAAGACATCTGTGGAGAAAGTCGCTAATGAAATTTTCGAGAGATTCAAGAGAGGAGAGAAATTAAGCACCGAGGACCTGCTTCTGTTACAAAAAGCTGGTCTCATTTAGGTGATTTTAGATGCAATGCGAATTGTGTGGAAAAGAAACCCGTTCACTTAAAACTGTTATCATAGATGGAGTTGAAATGAAGGTATGCTCAGAATGTGCGGTATATGGGAAGGTTGTTGAGAAGAAGAAAGAAATTACCGAGAGAAGTTTATCCGTGCCAAGAAAGAGAATCGTGTCGAAGGTCGAGGATGAGATATTCAAGAGTTTTAAGAAAGTTCTCGTCCCTGATTGGAACGAGAAGATAAGAAAAGCCAGGGTGAAGAAAGGATTGACGAGGGAAGAGTTGGGATCGAAGGTTGGAGAACCAACGGTTGCGATTGCAAAGATGGAGAATGGGGAGCTGAGACCATCAGATGAAACCATAAAAAAACTTGAAAAGGTCCTTGGCATAACTCTCCTTCAAGAAGTGGAGGAGGTACACATAGAACCATCCAAGGGAAGATCGGCTTTCACCATTGGAGATCTTATAAGGATGAGCAGACATAAGGAAGAATAGGCTGTTGCATTTTTCTTAAGAGTGGTAGGAGATGGACGAGGAAGTTTATAAGAAATATAAGCTTGCCGGTAGCATAGCGGCAAAAGCAAGGGATTATGGAGCAAATCTAGTAAAGGCGGGAAAAACCCTTCTTGAAGTTGCCGAGAAAGTAGAGAAAAAAATAGAGGAGTTAGGTGGCAAGCCGGCTTTTCCAGTAAATATATCTATCAACGATGTTGCAGCCCACTTCACACCAAGAAAGAAAGATTCGACAAAGTTCCAGCCTGGAGACGTGGTGAAGATAGATGTTGGAGTACACATCGATGGATACATAGCTGATACCGCAACGACGGTTGAGGTAGAAACGGATAGATACGGCGAGCTGATCAATGCATCGAGAGAAGCTCTTGAAAACGCTATAAAGGCTATTAAAGCTGGGATAAGGCTTAGAGAACTTGGGAAGATCATAAGCGAAACCATCAAGAAGAGAGGTTACAGAGCGATAGATAACCTATCCGGTCATAACCTTCAGAGGTACTTGCTACATGCTGGTCTATCCATACCAAACGTTCCAGAGTTTTCGCTTACCAAGCTTGATGCAGATGAAGTAATAGCTGTGGAACCTTTTGCAACCGATGGCGCAGGGCATGTCATTTCTGGAAAAGAGAGCAACATATACAGGTTAGTGAAGTTTCCACCAAAGAGCAGAGATAAAACCAGGATATATGCTGGAAAATTAAGGAAACTGTATTCAACCTTACCGTTTGCAGAAAGATGGCTTGAAGGCAAGTTCACAAATCCTCATAATTTGCTCGAAGATCTCGTTAGAAAGGGTTATGTCATCTCTTACTCCCAACTTATAGAAAAGGGAAGGGGTATGGTAAGTCAGCATGAGCATACCGTAATTGTAACGGAAGAAGGGTGTGAAGTGATAACATGAAAAGGGGAAGGAAGGTTAAGATAGCGAGGTTTGAAGAGATGAGATGGAAGGAAATTGAAGAGATGGACAAAAAGAAGAGCATAGTTTTTCTTCCGATGGGTTCTCTAGAAGAACACGGTCCGCACTTACCAGTTGGGACAGATCTCTTCATCGCTGAAGAAATCGTTAAAGAAGTTGCCAAACTTGTTAAGAAGGAAAAACTGAATCCAGTTTTACTGCCATCAATCCCTGTAGCTCCATGTAGCGTTACTTTCGATTTTCCGGGAACATTATCGGTAGATGCAAAGTGCATAGAGAACATGGTTTACAACATATCCAAATCTCTTGCCTTGCACAATTTCAGATACCTCGTCATTTGCACCTATCACATGGATCCATTCTTTATAAAGGCAATTCATAGAGCAATAAGGAAAGCCCAAGCGAAGTTCGATATAAGGATAGCGGAACCTGGAAGTTCATATTTCTATGAAAAGAGCGATGAAGACCTGCATGCGGGCGAGCAAGAAACTTCCATTATGCTATACCTCTATCCTCATCTGGTAGATCCTTCTTACAAATCTTTGAGCAATTTTTCCCTTTCTATTTCGATAAAAGATTTTAGGAAAACTCTGAGGGAGCTTGGTGCAATTAATGGCTATGTTGGCTTTCCATCGAAGGCTTCCATTGAGCACGGAAAAGAGCTTTTTGAGAAGATCGTAGATTTTTATCTCGAGAACACATTAAAACTCTATAGTGGAGAATATTCTCTCAGCACTCCAAAGTTCATAAAATTCCTTCCTCTAGTCCTTCAGAGAAGATAGCCTCTCAGCTAGGGCTGCGACCATTATTGGAAAATTTACGGTCGCATCTCCTTCTACTGTGATGTGTCTTGCCTTCTCCTTTATCTTGCTCCACGTTATGGCTTCCCTCGTTCGAGCTCCACTTAAGCTTCCGTCATACTCGACTGCAGTGGTTAGATATATGGCATAATCAAGACCTCCTCTGAATTGATTCCACCATATGACGTGATGCTTTGATATTCCTCCCCCTATAACTATTGCTCCGCTCTTTTTCGCTTCAAAAACTATATCTGATAAGTCCTGCTCGTCCTTAAGAGAATCTATAACAAAATCTTTGTGCTCCTGATAGAATAGCCATAGCTGCGATCCAACCGCACCATCGGTTATTCCAGGCACAAATATAGGTATCTCATTTTTCCATGCCCAGTACAGTATCGATTCCTCTTTTCTTTCCTCATCCTTAAGCATTTCTCCAAGCTTCCATACCAATTCCTTGGTGGAATACATCTTCCTCTCCTTGTACATCTCACGAAATATGGGTTGCAACCTTTCCTCAATCGCCTTTCCATAGTTTTCTACGGGTATGAGCACATTTCCCAGCCTATGGATTCCCTTTTTATGAAGCTCCACATCATCCATATAGAAAGATCCATGGAAATAATCTCCCCATACCCTGGCTAAATCGTGATCCAAGGCTCCGCAGGTTGTGATTATAACGTCGATCCACTTCCTTTTAACAAGCTCTTTCAACACACCTCTCATTCCAGTTGCAACAACGCAGGCTGGAAATGATAGGAAAGTTGTACAATCCTTATCCCTGACCATCTCTTCAAGGATATCAACAGCTTCTGCCAGCTTCTTGGCTACAAATCCCCCTCCTTTTCTCATTTCTCTAACCAGTGAATCGACGCTCATCCGATCTTTTAATACGATATCTTCAACTCTCCTCATTTATCCTCAGTAAACTATCAATGCGCCATATCCAACGCAAGACTCTCCAGGCACCACTTCATAAGATGTACCATATTTTAATAACTTTGCATTTCTTGCGCCGAGCTCTCTAACTGCAAATAGCATGGCGGCGACGCAACCATAGCCGCACATCGATATTCTTTCACTGTAGACCCTCTCTATCAGCCCCTCTGGATCCATCTCCAAAATCTTATCAATTGCTTTCTTATCTTGCTCCCTTGCATATTCATCAACACCTTTACCTCTTGGAGGAGAGTTCATGTAATTAAGACCAACGTGAGAAAAGTCGGTACTTGCAATTACCACTATTCTTTTATCGCTATCCTTAATAGCTCTGGCTAAGGCTTCTCCAACCTCTTTAGATGTATCAACATCCTGCATCGCCATACAGATTGGGACTATGGAAAAGTTTTCTTCTATGAATTGCAGAAAGGGCAGCTGGACTTCTATACTGTGCTCATACCTGTGAGCGTTTTCATCCATATCTATGATACCTCCCAAAAGCTTCTTTGCGATTTCTTCATCTATTGGTACTTTACCAAATGGGGTTTCCCATTCCCCTTTATGGTACAAGGATACACCAGATCCCATACCAGTGTGGTTTGGTCCAAGAATGATGAACGTATCTGCAAAACCGTCTTCAGCTATCGCCTTATATGAGTGAGCTGCTATCGCTCCAGAATACATGTATCCAGCATGGGGTATCACTGCACCTTTAACACCTAGTTTCATTTCTCCCTTCTCTGGTAACGAGCCGGGACCTCTACTATCAATAAAACATCTCCTTATTTCTTCTTTCAGCTTTTCTCGCGTTCCCGCATAGAACTGACCTGCAGCCGCAGGCTTTCTGAGCATGGTTTTAAAAATGAATTTGGTAAATAAGTTTTCGTTGCGAAACTTTTTAAGATTCGTGCATAGATACCCAATGGATGAGATTGGTTGGGGCTTCAATTTGCATAGTCATGTTAATTCTTGCTCTCTCGGGATGCATTAGAGAAGAATGGGTACCAATTTATGGAATCAAGTACAAGGTAAAGGTTGTCCATGTCATAGATGGAGATACGATAGATGTGATTTTACCAAACGGAAGCGTTGGGAGAATAAGGTTACTTGGCATTGACACTCCAGAAACAAAGCCCGATAGAAACAGGATAAACGAGTACGATAATATAATGGATACCGAAGCCCTCGCTAGATGGGGGCTTGAAGCAAAGAACTTTACAAAAACATGGATCGAGAATAAAACCATAAAGATTCAATTTGATAAATTGGCTGGCTTTAAGGGCTATTACGGAAGATGGCTCGCATATGTTTATACATTGAATGGTACAGATTTCAATGCCGAGCTTTTAGCAAGAGGATACGCAAGGGTATATGTTGAGGGGGAGTTTCAGAAGAAAGAAGAATACCTTAAGCTGGAAAAGAAAGCTATCGACAACAAAACTGGATTATGGTCATGCATGCTCAAAAGAGGAATTATCATAGCATATGTTCACTACAACGCAAAGGGAGACGATAGGTACAACCTAAACGATGAATATGTGATCATTGGAAATAATGAAAACTACAGCATAGATCTCACGGGATACACATTGAAAGATGAAGCAAACCACACCTTTCTCTTTCCAAAAGGTTTCATCATCAAAGGTAAAGGATTGGTAACAATTTACACTGGATATGGAGCCAATACAGATGATGAGCTTTACTGGGGGAGTGATTATCCGATATGGAACAATGATCATGATACCGCAATTCTGATGGATGCAGAAGGAAGAATTGTCGATACTTACACTTGGTATTCATAACTTTTTCAGACCCTGCCACCACTCTAGGCACTTCTTTTTCATAAGTATTTCCAACAGCTCCCTTGCAGACTTAGTTTTCAACCTTTTGGATATTTTCTCTATCCAATCCATTGCGGATTCATATCCAATTTCCACATATTCTTTTGCGGTAAAGGCCATCTCCAACAAATCCGCATCCTTTGCAATGACACCAGCCTTTTCATCCTGATGTTCAAACTTTCTCCATATGTTGAAAATATCCTCTCCAATCTTCCCAAGTTTTCCCGTTTGTTCCTTTACCGCTCTCTCTTCATCTGCACCGACATACCTCCTGGCGACCTTGTGCAGGTCTCCGATTCTGCATTCTGCAATATCATGAAATACCAAAGCGGTGCATATCTCCTCTGGATTCTCATAGCCTTCTAACTTTGCCAGTATGTAACCTATCTGGGCAGCCCTCAACGAATGCTCCGCAACGCTTTCTGGCTTTTCAACTCCACATAGTCTCCACCCTTCGTGTCTTATTCTTCTGAGCTGACCCATCTCGCATAGGAATTTACAAATCTCTTCTTCCATGTTCCTCCCTTAATCATGGGCCCGCCGGGATTCGAACCCGAGTTACCAGCGCCCCAGGCTGGAAGGATGCCAAGCTACCCCACGGGCCCCTTAAAAGAGGAATAAAAAGAACGTTCAAAAAGTTAGTCCCTTTTCTTTCTGGAATACCACACCTCATCATCTAGCATCTTGTAAATGCTGCCCTCGTCTTCCTCCTTTGCCTGCTCCTGATCGTTCTTCTTCTTTTCCTTGGAATACTTGAGTATGACGTCCTTCCTTAATTGCCAGTAGTGGGTTCTCCACTCCCTGCCATCATACAGGGTTGTTTCCTCTCTCTCGGTAGATAGCATTCCTTCCTCTTCCAGTATGTAGAACAACTG
>JAGHAD010000053.1 GCA_021161685.1 Thermoplasmata archaeon
CATACTTGGAGCTAGACTAATAGCTCTAGCTGGTGGAATCGAAAAGCTTGCGAGGGCTCCTTCATCCAAAATACAGATATTGGGAGCTGAGAAAGCCCTCTTCAGGTACAAAAGCGGTAGAGGAACGCCACCAAAGCATGGGCTCATTTTTCAGCATCCCCTTATCCATAAAGCTAAAGTTGAGCTTAGGGGAAAGGTGGCGAGGCTACTTGCCAACGAGATTTCTATGGCTGTAAAAGCAGATGCATTCACAAAAAGGGACATCTCGGAAGAGCTCAAAGAGAGGCTGGAAAGGAAAATGAAAGAGCTACTCCCTACCTGTAATGGATCTCAGTAGGACGAGCACCGGAATAATTTCTAACCTGCCTATCCACATGCTCAGTATCAACATGATTTTAGCCAAATTTGGCATCGATGGGTTAGTTATACCGCAAGTTAGTCCAACGTTGCCCTGAGCTGAGCACACTTCAAAGAAAACATCGGTTATTGTTCTTTCTGGTAGCGCATATGAAATGACGAAGGTTCCCACGAACAGTAAAATTAGCCACATGAAGGTTATAATAGCAGATTCGTTTACGATTTCGAAAGCCTCCTCAACTGATATGGATTTCTTACCAAACCTGTAAACTATAACTCTGTGTGGTGATGATAATGACTTGATGATTCTCCATCCAGTCCCTTTCAACAAAAGAATGAACCTGAATAGTTTAATTCCTCCCGCCGTCGAACCCGCTGCGCCACCAGTTATCATGGCGAGGGAGAGCAAGGTTTTTGATAGCTCGTTCCACTGCGATATGTCTGTTGTGCTAAAGCCGGTGCACGTTATTGCTGATACGAACTGGAAAAAGCTCTTTTCGACAATGCAGGGTGCTTCCAAGTTTTTTAAATTTACCAATATCAAAACTGCGGGACCAACAAAGATTAAGATAAGTAAAGCTCTCGTTTGTGCATCCGAAAAAAATTTCTTTACTTTACCATTCAATAGATCGTAGTGGGCTACAAATGCAATTGCCCCAAATACCATCAGGAACATGATGGTTATTTGCGTAGCCAGATTGTATGAAGCCATGCTATCATCAGTTACCGAAAAACCTCCAGTTGCTATAGCAGTCATTGCGTGATTCACAGCTTCCCATATACCCATTCCTCCATCCGTCAATTTTCCCAAAATGGCTAATGCAACCACGCCGGCAATGGTATAAATGATATAGATTTTCCATATTGTCCTGACGGTTGAGATCACAGAGGGTTTTATCTTCTGTTCTCTCGCCTCAGATCTGTACAGAACGAAAGAACCAGTACCCGGTCTCGCAAGGATTGCAATGGTCAAAACTATAACACCAACCCCACCTATCCACTGAATTAATGTTCTCCAGAACTGCAGGGAGTGGGGTAGGTTGTTTTCATGCACAACCATTGTTAAACCGGTTCCAGTCCATCCAGATACCGATTCAAAAATAGCAGATAAAAGATCCATCCCTATACCGATGCCACTTTCAGACATGAAAAGGAAAGGTATGGCGCCAATGAGTGATACGATGAGCCAACCGAGAGCAGCGGTACTCATGGCATGCCTCGGCTTTGTTTCGCCAGCCTTTCTGCAGAGGAAATAGAGAAATGCGCCCAGACCAAAGTATGCTATGCATGTAAGCGCGAAAGGTATCAGAGCTCCATATTCTGCAAATACAACCGGAACAATTAGAGAAGGGAGGGTGGCGATTCCAACTATGATCAGTATAGAACCTATATCTCTGGCTATTATCTTCAGAGAGTCTAGCATCGAGCCCATTCGGGAAAATCAGAGGATATTTATACACTTTTCTGCCAAAAGCCAAGATGTCGGGGGCGGGATTTGAACCCGCGACCTCCTGATCTCCCAGCGAGCCCCTCCAGCTTAGCTTATGAGTCAGGCGCTCCAACCAGGCTGAGCTACCCCGACCAATAAAAATTATGGAATTCTACTTTAAAACTTTTCCTTGCTTAGCTGGAAAAGAAGCCATGGCGATACCTGCGATTGCTATTAGAGTGAAAATTATTGCGCTTTGAGAAATGGTTTCCTTGAGAAGGAGGTGGGAGAAAATCACCGCAAATACTGGGATGAGATAGGTTATTATGGATAGCCTGGAAAGTTCAACATCCATCAAAACCAAGTAGTACAACAGACCGGCAATTGCGGTGGCGAAGATCGCGAGAATGAGAATCAAAAACCAATCAAATAGATTGAAATAAAAAATCATGCGGATATCTTCCATTAAGAGCGTTGCCGGAAGCAGGAAGAGAAAACCAAAGGTTATCTCGAAGCAAAGTAAATGCAGGGGATTTATCTCTTCCAGACCCTTTTTGATTATGACTCCAGAAACTGCATAGGAGATTGAAGAGATCAGAATCAAAACATTACCAAATGTCGTTCCAGTAAGCTCAACCCTTCCTCCAGATACCAAAAATACAATTCCTATCATGGCGATGATGGCTCCAATAACCTTGTTCAAGCTTTTTTCTTCTCCAAGAAATATAAATGCCAAGATGAGGGTGAAAATCGGACTCGAGGATTGGATTATGCTCGTCATGGATGCGGTGGTGTATATCATGCCAATATTTTGAGTGACATTTGGGAGAAAAACCGTGAAAATCCCGAGCGAAATGAGGATGAGCCAAGTTTTTCTCGAATAATTGATTTTTCCCCTTGCGAGAGTAATTGGTAGTAGGGGAATGAAAACGAGGTGGCGAAGTAGAGCTATGGTTAAAGGGGGGATACCCTCGTTTAGTAGTATCTTAACTAGTGGATAGCTGAGAGCCCATATGATTATAGATGTAAGCACCGCAACCGCTCCAAAGAAGCCTTTCATCTGCTTCCGTGAAATTTACATAGGATAAATCTTTTTCTGTAAATCCGTTACTCTTTTCTGGCACAGTACCTGTACAGAAAATCTAGAATCCATGGTAAAAATTCTTTATGCCTGTCCCAAGGCGCATGCCCGGCACCTTCCAGCGGATGTAAACTGCAATAAACTCCCACTTCCTTACAACGTCTGGAGATATTTTTTGCTTCACTATACGGCACCACTTTGTCTTCTGTACCGTGTATGATCAGTACGGGAGGCTCTCCTGGATCAATCTTTGTAACATTGTCATACAATCCACCCCAGAGATCTATACAAGCTGTTACATTTGATGAATAACCTGGATTGCCACTGTCTCCTTCAAACTTTGGCTCTCTTAAGTAGGTAACATGCAGAGCTGTTATTGCTCCAGCGGATGCGCCGATGAGTGCTATGCGATCAGGATCTATCCTGTAATCATTTATATGTGCTCTGAAGAAACGAATGGCTGCTTTTGCATCAAACATAGCTTGTGTAACTGCTCTGCTCTTGTTGAAGTTCTCTGGTGGCTGTAATCGGTAATTTATGGATGCTGTCACATAACCCATTTTTGCAAGGAGTGTACAAAGTTTAACCCATTTATCACTCGCTTTATCTCCCCCAACAAAAGCACCGCCATGGATTGCTATTACCAGCGCTCTTTTGTGGGCAAAATCACCTTTTGGTTCATAGATGTCCATGAGGAGATCAATAAGGTTACCAGTACAGTCATATGCATGTCCATACACCACATCTTTATGAACAATCACGTCGTCAAAAACTATGCCGGCATAGCGATCTTTTGGATAGAAATCGCTTACGCATCCTGTAAATGAGAACATTACAAGTAACGCTACAACCAGCGGCACTTTCTTATACATGGAAGATGCCTCCGTTAAACCTTCATTTGTATCATGCTAATATAATTTTACCCAACTGCATACCAAATCTGATCGTAAAATTTTCTCGCCCCCTTTATACCTGTAAATCCAAAAGTAGATATAACATCGTGAATTTTTCATTGAACAATGGCAAAAGAAAAATTGATTCAACTTCTTAAAGAGAGTGGGGCTGTAAAATTTGGCAAATTTGTACTTTCATCTGGAATAAGTAGCAATTACTACATAGACATAAAGCAGGCTAGCACAAATCCAACCGTACTGAAAGAGATAGCAAAAGAAATGAGTAAATTTGCAGAAAACTACGATTTGATAGCTGGCCTTGAGCTCGGCGCAGTGCCTTTGATAGTTGCTTTATCGCTTGAAACTGGAATTCCATTTGTTATAATAAGGAAAGAAGAAAAAGAGCATGGAACAGGAAAAATGATAGAAGGTGAGCCTGTAGAAGACAAAAAGGTTCTCGTAGTGGAGGATGTAACAACAACCGGCACTTCTGTGCTAAAAGCCATAAATGTTCTCAGGAAAAATGGTGCAATACTTGATAAGGTTGTGTCGGTAGTGGATAGGGAAAGCGGGGCGAGGGAAAAAATAGAACGAGAGGGCCTTAAACTGATATCTCTTATTTCTGTGAAAGACCTGTTGGAGTAACTCTTATAACTCTTTTGTGCATTCAACTGACGGGGTAAGGTATGAATGGAAATATAGTTCATGTGGTTGGCGCCGGAACAATAGGAGAGCCCTTGATAGGGCTTCTGTGCGATATGAGAAAGGAGCTTGGTATAGATGAAATTACCTTTTACAAGCACAGTCCAAATCTTCTGGACAGACCAAAGGTTAAGGGTTTGCTGAGCAGGGGGGCTGAGTTGGCTGTTGACAAAGACAAGATGAAGGATTTTAGAGAGCTTGGTATTGAGCCGACCTATGGAGCCGAGGAAGCAATAGAGAGGGCAACGGTTGTGATCGATTGCACACCCAAAGGAGTTGGCCTTCAGAACAAGGAGAAGTACTACAAGAAATATGAACACAAGGTGAAAGGTTTTTTGGCGCAAGGCTCGGAATTCGGTTTTGGTAAACCTTATGCTTTAGGAATAAACGACGAAGCCTTAACCAAGGATGACAAATATATCCATATAATCAGCTGTAATACCCACAACATAGCTGTGGTGATTCATACTCTAGCCATAGAGGGCAAGAAAAACTACTTGGTAGATGGGCATTTTGTCTGTATAAGAAGAGCCAACGATGTAAGCCAAGACACGAATTTCGTTCCAGCACCTCAAGTTAATACTCACAAGGACAAAATGGGCACACATCACGCAAGAGATGCTTATTACCTATTCAAAACCCTAGGGCATGAGTTGAACATTTTTTCAAGTGCAATGAAAATTAACACGCAGTACATGCATTCCATATGGTTCAGCCTGAAGCTCAGCAAAAGGACAACCAAGGAAGAGGTTGAGAGAAAATTTTTGGAAAATCCAAGGGTTGCGGTAACTTACAAGAAGTCTGCAAACCTAGTTTTTTCCTTTGGTAGAGACCATGGTCATTATGGAAGGATCCTCAATCAAACCGTCGTTGTGCTTCCAACAATTCACGTAAGGGATGGAAAGGAAGTTATTGGATTCTGCTTCACTCCACAGGATGGGAATTCGCTTCTCAGCAGCGTTGCCGCAACCGAATGGTTCCTCTATCCAGATGATTATATGGAAAAACTTCGCTGTCTCGGCCCATTCCTATTGCAAGAGGTATAATGGAAGTGCACTGGATCAGGGGAAAGGGTCTAGACTCAAACATCTATCTAATTAAAGGGGATGAAACGACCCTGATCGATGCTGGGACTGGTTTACATCACAACTACGTTATGCATGAAATTAAAAAACACGTTAATCCAAGGGATATAAAGAAAATCATCCTGACCCACGAGCATGCCGATCACTATGGTGGTGTTCGCAAGATTTTGGAGGAGATTGGTAAAGATGTTGAGGTGGCATCCCATCGCTCTGCCGCTGAAAGGTTAAGGAAAGGATCTGATGTCACTTCACTGTTCTTTGGGTTTTCTCCTTTTCCATTGGATGTAGGTCTAGAGCTAGCGGATGGAGATAGAATACGTGCTGGAGATGATGAACTGCTGGTGATACATACTCCAGGTCATTCTCCAGGTAGTATCTGCCTATACAACGAGGAAGAAAAAATTCTCTTTTCTGGGGATACGATTTTTCAATATGGAAGTTTTGGGAGGTTTGACTTACCTGGAGGAGATGCGAATGCTCTCTTAGATTCCATAGAAAAATTATTATCCATGGATGTTGATATAATTTACCCGGGACATGGAGAAGTCGTACTCGAAGATGGAAAGGATCACATACTGCTTGCCATGGATAACTTGAAGGCGGCGTTGGAATGAAAGCTGTGAGAGATACCTTGAACAAACTGAAATGGTGCAAAGGCTTTGATATTAAAAAGGCTGAAATATGGTACAGACACAGAGGTGTTCCCGGAGATGTAAAGGTACTTTCTGGTAAGGATATAGTTTCTATAGGAAAGACTTTCATGGAGACAAAGACTTCCATAATTCCATATCATAGGGTTCTGAAAATAATTTATCGTGGCAAGATCCTTTTCGATAGAAACAGGCATTAAAAAAGAAAGAGAGATTAGGTTTGATCTGGAACAGGGATAACTGCTTTTTGACACTCAAGTATTCCAACGATCTGGACTCGGTGCCCTTTGTACCATCCATCGAGTATAAGTACTAGACACTTGCATGGAACTTTATATGGCACCAACACCGGGTAATCATCGTTGTAGGTTATCCGCCTGATCTCCCACTTTCCTCTAAAGGGATGTGCCCCTCCTTTCCAGTTTATCTCCCCTTTAAATCGACCATTTGGACAAAGTTTTACTTTATACTTTGCAACTTCGGGCTTCCATGATCTTGGGATAATGTCGCTAGGAGGAGCGATGATTATGATTCCTTTTGTTGCGTACGGTTTTCCCTCCCTCGCTTGCCCAGCTAGAATGATTCATTTTATCTTCTTTGAGAAGTTCCAATCGCGGTAACCAGTAAAGGATCAAATTTATCTTCGCTTAACTCCAGTAGATTAAGTATCGTTTCCTTGCTCTTTATAGGATATATGTTAGCTGATAGATTGGAGGTTACTGCTTCGAGCAATGCATTATGTGCGGATGCGCCAGCCTCGTAATACCACAGCCACCTAAATTCCTTTCCAGAAAAGTCGTCATGACCCTTTGGTCTAGTTCTGTCCAGGTCTAGAACGGATATAATGATGAGAGGCGAGGATGATACGTTTACATCGATCGCTTCGGATACAACTTCTCTATGATCTCCGCTCTTCACTTTTACAATGAAAGAGAAAACTGGAATTGGTATGGGTATAAAAGCGATCGGTATTTTGTAGATGGGATCGTATATGTTTGGAATAAATCTGTAAATCCCCTCTTTGGTTATAGCGTAGATTCTCAATGGATAATAGGCGTGTGCGCTCGGCACCGTTCTGTGCCTATAGAGATGATAGCGGAATTCATCCTTTGTAAAATCGACATAGTAGGAATATCCATAAGTTGACCAAATTATCTGTGCCTTCTCCTGCTCAGTAAGGTTTCCTCCAAACTCCTTGCACTTCTCCAGCTCGTTTAACACTTCTGTTAATGATACATTGGAGAACTTGACCCTTGGGAAGTTTGATATTAAAAAGGGAAGATAGATAAACTTGTATGGATGTTTTAGATGACCTAAAGGCATGATGATCTTTGGCACTTCATCCTTTGGCAATCCAATGGATTTCAATGTGAAACCAACTGTTGTAACCGTTCCAAGGTCGAGCGCATTGGCTGCTAAATATACATTTTGACCTATCGCTCCTATTTCTGCGCAGCTGAGATTCTCTTCACCCTTTGTTCTATTCCAAACTATACCAATCTGAACGGGAGCTTTGTACTGAGAAACATCTCTGTAATCTCCCTCTTTGTACAGTACAAGAGCATGTCTCTCTGGATTATAAACATAAACCCCATCTTTCATCAGGACGTATATCTTGACCGCACAGTCGAAGCAGTAGATCGTCCTACCCTTACTTGTGTACCCGTAAGCAGCCCAGAGAATGGTAGATAAGTCTTTCAAGCTGATGTTTTCCTCGCTAAAAACTCGAACCGAATTTCTTCTCATGAGAGCCTTTTCGAGTGGCATCCTTATCTCTTTTGGTGCCGGCAACTTTATTTCCTTAAGGGCTCCGCTCTCGGCGTTTATCAAAACGGGTTGAAGGAAAAATGTCAAGACAACTAGAATAACAAGCATTTTGTGATTCATGGATTTTAATCTCCCGCTTAATTTAAAAATCTATGGTTCTGTATATGGCCTTGTAAATATCTCTACAATTTCCTTGGCAGTAACCCTTCCTATTCCATCAACCTGAAATAAATCTTCTTCTTCCGCATTGGCTATGTTTCTTATCGTCTTGAAATGTCTCAGTAGCCTTTTTGCTAAAACTGCAGATACGTTTGGAAGCCCCTCTAGTATGTACCTCTGCCTTTCTTCTATGCTCATTGTTCTCTTATCTCCCCTCAGTGCGACTTCTCTCTTTTCCTCCCTCTGTTCTCTTTTTAACATCACGGTAAGCAGATCCGCGGTTTCCTTGTGATTTTTTGTATTTAAGATTGGTATGCCATAATCCAGAATAATCGATGCAAGACTTCCAAGGATTGAGGTGTGACTTATATTTCTTCTCCCAAAGATATCGTCTCCCTCTATTACAAGTACTGGCTTTGGATAGTTCTGCTTTAGCTCGGCGAGCTGTCTGAACAGCTTTCCACTGATCATCGATTCGAGGAAGTCATCGACGCTCTTTCTTTCTATCGCAACCCTGTTGGAAATGACGTAATCCGCCACTGGCAAGTTTTTTATCTCGGTTCTTATACCCTTCTCATTAAGTTCCTTAACAACTTGAGACCTGCATTCCCTGCTATCTACCACTATCCTAAACTCTTCCTTTTCGCAATCCTTAAAATCGGTTAGTTTCTTCTGTTCAGAAAACAGATCCACTTTTCCATACTTTTCCATCCTCTTTTTTATCTCTCTCCTCAAATATTCTAGTTCCCTCCTCATCCTCTTTTCCTTCCTGAGAGATGACCAGTAGTATCCCTCATCTGGAGTGTTTTTAGCTATGAGCACCACAACCTTCCCAGCCCTTTTTCTTGCGGTCCTTCCCCTCCTTTGTATCGTCCTGATCTCCGATGGAACCGGCTCATAGAAAACAACCATATCCGTAGATGGTATGTCTATTCCTTCCTCTGCAACTGATGTAGCTATCAAGGTGTTATAAATTCCTTCCCTGAATTTCTTTATAACCTCTGCCTGCTCCTTTTGGCTCATTCCCTTTTCTTCTCCCCTCGTAGCCTGTCCAACGAACCTCTTTGCCCTTATGATATCATGCAAGTTGAGCTCCTTCTCCACTTCAATAGCTGTATCCCTGTAATGGGTGAATACAATTACCCTAGAATCTGGCTTCGCCTCGAACTGCTTCTTTACCACATCCACAACCACGTTGATCTTTGGATGCTCCACTTTTATTGTATTTAACCTTGCTATGGCATCCAAAACCCTTTGATCCTTCATGAGATTTTTTGACGCCCTGCTTCCCCCTTTCGTTTTTGCCTCTTCCTTGATTTTCTCGAAGAATCTCTTTGCAGCGCTCACGCCCTGCGTTTTGAGGAGTTCAACAGCATGATATAATTTAAGGGCTTCATTCTGTAAAGAAGCATAGTGAAAGTACTTTTCCTTCCCTTCTTTCAAGGCTTTTTGTATAATAGCCTGGGCATCTATGAGTTTCTTCTTTGCTATCCTAGATGGTGATGATGTATCTACCAAACCTTCTTCTTTTAAAGCTTCTAGCCTCTCTCGCAAGGCATCTTCGAGCAGTTCTATGATCCTCCTGAAGTCTTCCGGCAACTCTATCTTTTTCCATATCAGATGTATGTCATGGACGTATGGTCTGACATCGGGATCGTAACTCGTTCTTATTTCTATGTTTTTTATTCCTAGATTTTTGCAGATTTCCAGAATTTTTTCTATTTCACTACCTGGAGAAGCGGTTATGCCAAGAACTAGCCTATCCACTCTTTGCTTCTTGTACATCTTTGAGACAAAGACGTATGAATATTCTCCAACCGCCCTGTGCGCTTCATCAAAAACGATCAAGCAGACATCAGAAAGATTCAATTTTCCAGATACAAGGTCATTCTCTATAACTTGGGGGGTAGATACGATAACCAGGGATTTTTCCCATTGCAACTTCCTTTTCAATGGTGATATCTCTCCAGTAAACTGTGCTATCTTTTCCTTATCAATGAGAAGGAATTCCCTCAAAAATGATGCATGCTGGCTAACAAGGGGTTTTGTTGGAGCGAGGAACAGAACCTTTCCTTCATTCCTCTTTAACTTTTCAGCTATTACGAGCAGGGCTATGACGGTTTTTCCCATACCAGTAGGCAAAACGACTAGGGTGCTCTGCTTGAGTGCGGATATTGCAATCGAAACTTGGTATTCCCTGTACTCTATTGATTTCGGTTTTATCAAATCATGCTTTACGTACACGTTTTCGGTATACACGGACAATTTTAATTAGTTATGGACTCTAGATGCGTTTTGACGATCTACAATTTATGCAGATTCCATTCTGAAAATCAAAACATTTTTCGCAAACTATCCTTCCACAAAGCCTGCACGTATATCTTGCTCCAGCTCTTCCGCATATGCTACATAGACCCATCAATTCCATTCCCTTTCTCACCCAATTCCACCATTATCTTGATAAGTTCTTTAAGTGGCAGGTTTGTAACGACAAGAGGTATATCCTCCATGTCAGCCAGCTTGATTGCGAGAGGATCTATGGAGTTAGGTTTATGGTATACAACAATGCTGGGTTTAACTGGATGAACCCTTATGGCTATCATAGGGCTTCTTCCGTACTGAATGCCGGTAAATACGAGTGCCCTTTCGGTACTCCAACCATAGAGATGGACAAAATCCGAGGGTCTGAGGGTTTTTATGGTTTTTATGCTGTCAATTACCGTAAACCCCTTTATGCTTTTCTTCTCGATACTGCTCGAGCTGTTTACCACCCTTCCCTTTATGGCTTTTGTGAAAAGCTTTGCAGGTATGGAGAAAGGATATTCCATTATTTCCAATATGCCTTCTCTCGTCTCTATCATGGAAGTATACTTGTGCAGGGTCTTGCCCCCCCTCTTCTCATCTATCTCGAACAGGGCTTCGATCATTTTTTTTATGTTCTGTATGCCTGGAGATCTTCTCCTTCCCGCCTCATAATCGCTTATCACGCTTGGAGAGATGCCCAATGTCTTCGCAAGTTCGGTTTGAGACACTCCAAATATCTCTCTCCATTTTCTTATCGTCTTTCCAGGGCATGGACTCAAGGTTATTTCTCCAGCTATCTTCTCGGCTAATCTATTTTTTATCCTCATGTTTCTCTACCGGCCTGAATTTATATCCATAATAAATGGCACCGGTCCAGCCATCGTCCTGTATTCTTCTGAAAGTAGCTTCTACTTCCATCCCTATTTTTATTTTATCGAGGTTACAGTCAACTATCTGAGAAGTCACCCTTACTCCCTCCTCAAGCTCAACGACCGCAACTGCATAAGGTGCTTGTCCCTCAAATTTCTTTGGAGGTACATGAATTATGGTGTAGGTTACGATCTTTCCTCTTCCGCTTAGCTTCACCTCCTCCATTTTTCCTATGCTCTTCCTCCTGCAGAATGGGCATACTTCTCTCTGAGGGAAGTAAATCCTGTTGCATACCTTGCATTTCGTTCCTATCAGGTTATACCTTTGAGGAATTTCCCTCCAAAATCTCGATACGGCTTCTCCTCCCATTTAAACCGCCTCCAGTATATGAACTGTACATGATGCTCCACTTCCTCCTATATTGTGCGCAAGCCCTATTCTAGCATCTGGAATCTGCCTTTTTTCAGCTTCTCCCCTCAGTTGCAAAACTATCTCCGCAACTTGAGCTACGCCGGTAGCCCCAACTGGATGTCCTTTGGCTTTTAAGCCACCGCTTGGATTCACCGGAATCTCTCCATCTCTAGCTGTCAAACCCTCTTCAACCGCCTTCCCTCCTTCTCCTTTTTTGACAAAACCCAAGTCCTCTATTGCTAATATCTCAGCTATGGTAAAACAATCGTGCACTTCAGCAACGTCTACATCTTTGGGTTGTATCCCAGCCTGCTTGTAAGCTTCTCTAGAAGCTCTCACGGTTGACATGAAAGTGCAAATGTCCTCTCTACCGTGCAGTGCCAAGGAATCTGTTGCCTGTCCGGAACCAGCTATTTTAACTATTTTATCCGTATATTCCTTTGCCTTTTCAAGCGGACAGAGGACGAGAGCAGCTGCCCCATCGCTGATTGGAGAACAATCTAAGAGGTTCAAAGGTGTAGCTACGGGTGGAGAATTTATCACATCTTCTACGGTTATTTTTCTGTGGAACTGGGCATTTGGATTTAGCAAGGCATTCTCGTGATTCTTTACAGCTACCATTGCCAGCTGTTCTCTTGTGGTGCCATACTCATACATGTGCCTTCTCGCAATCATTGCATAGAGTGCTGGAAACGTCACGCCAAAAAATGCTTCCCATTCTTGATCTGCAGCCATCGCCAAGATGTTCGTCGCCTCGCTACCAACGACATCTGTCATCTTTTCCACTCCACCCACTATTACGATATCGTGAATCCCCGCTGCCACCGCAATGTATGCGTGCCTCAACGCCATTCCTCCAGATGCGCAAGCGCTTTCTATCCTTGTAGCTGGGATGTGCATGACAGTTAGTCCCGAGCTATCTGCAACTAGAGCTCCAACGTGTTCTTGACCAATGAATCTACCCGGACTCATCGAGCCAACGTAAAGGGCGTCTATTTCAGAACCCCTTATTCCAGCATCTAGTATAGCTTTGGTACCAGCCTCTGTTATCAGTTGACGAAATGACTTATCCCACAGCTCTCCAAACTTGGTAAGACCAACTCCTATTATCGCAACCTCCCTCATTCAAATCACTCCCAGTACAAAATATCTCTATACTTTGCATAAATTGCATAGTCAATGTAGTTCTTTCTATTGATAAGTTGAGAGACGGTTGGAGCCTTTTCCTTTGGAAAACTTTCGATCGCATCCGTAACAGTTATGTCAAAAGAATCGCTTCCAGCTCCAGAGCCATAGCTCGTCAGGAGAATCCTTTCTCCTGGTTTTGCCACATCAAGAACGGCAGCCAAGCCAAGCAAAGAACTTCCAGAATATGTATTCCCTATAAATGGACAGAGCAAACCATGTTTGATTTGATCTTCCTTAAATCCAAGCATTTTCGCCACAGCCCTTGGAAACTTTCCATTCGGTTGGTGAAATACTGCATAATCATAATCTTCTGGCTTCGTTCCCATTTTCTCCATTAGGCATTTCGTTGCATTGATTATGTGCCTAAAGTAAGCTGGGCTCCCAGTGAACCTTCCTCCATGAGCTGGATACTTCCTTCCCTCCCTCCTCCAAAAGTCCGGTGTATCCGTTGTAAAAGAGTAAGTTCCATTTATCTCTGCGATCACTCCATCCTTTCCTATTATAAAGGCGGCACCTCCAGCAGCAGCTGTATATTCCAGTGCATCTCCAGGTGCCGCCTGAGCTGTGTCTGCACCTATGGCTAAACCATATTTTATCATCCCAGTTTCTATCAGTGCCATACAGCTCTGGATTGCAGCTGTTCCAGCCTTGCACGCAAATTCATAGTCGGCAACCATCAGAGAAGGGGTTGCTCCTATTGCTTCTCCAACTATTGTGCCAGTGGGCTTTACCGCATATGGATGTGATTCGCTTCCAACGTAGATTGCTCCAATTTCCTTTGGATTTATTCCAGCCCTGGCTAGTGCATGTCTCGCAGCTTCTACGCTTATGGTTGCGGTGTCTTCATCCAAGGATGGTACCGATTTCTCATAGACACCAAGGCTTTTTTTAATGGTTTCTCCATCCCTTCCCCACGTCTTTGCTATATCATCGACTTTTATTCTATGAATAGGTATAAAAGCTCCATAGCTCACTATACCTACCTTGCCCATGATGCATCGCACAGAGAAAGGAAAATTGATATTTAAAATTGACGTTTTATTTTTCGACGATTTTAAAAATCTATCCAATCAGAGAAATCTTTCCTCCTTTCTTAAGGGCTTTCAAAGCTTCTTCCGTGAATTTTTCTATCTTTTCCTCGCTATACAGTTCTCTTAAAGCCCTTATGTTCTGCTCCTCTATCATTTTTCTCGCTTCCTCCCTCTTTCTCCTATTTTCCTCTCTTATGGATATTATTTTGGATCTCATCTCAACGACTTTTTTATGAACCGCATCAGCTTCTCCCTTTATTTTCATGTATTCCTCGTGCTTCTTTCTTATTTCATTTATGAGGGCAGCTACCTCATTAAACAGTTGAACAAACTTCTCGTGATACTTTTGGCTTTCCTGATAGTACTTCAGGACCTTTTCATGCTCCTCATTTGCCTTTTTGAATAGATCATCTATGGTCTTTTCCTTTTCGCTTAACTCTACTTCTATCTGTTTCTGCTTCTCCAGTTCTCTCTTCAGCCTTTCGTATTCCTCTCTCTTCTTCCTTATCTCTTCTATTATCTTATCCTCCTCTTCCTTGGTTAACGGCGTTGTTTCTTGCTTGTATTCCAACATCTGTAGATCAGCCTTTACCTCTTCCACCCTTAAAGGCAAGCTCTTTATGATAACTTTTTTTCCCTTCCTCCTTTCCTCAATAAGTTCTTTTGCTTTCTTTTGAAGCTGATTTCTTAGCTCCTTGTGTTTCTTCATTTCTTCAACTGCCTTGTTCCTCAGCTCCTTGTACTTGTTCATTTCATCCATCAATTCTCTTTTTCTCTTTACTAAAAGATCTCTCTCTTCCCTTACCATCTTAGCAAGTTCATTCAGCTCGTTCCTCCTTTGAATTAGCATCTGATACTTCTTTTCCGCATTTCTCAGCTGTTCCAACTTTATCCTTTCCAAATACATCCTCCCCTACGCTTTCTTAACAACTATTCTCAACCTATTCCTACCTTCTACGGCAACCCATGGTAGCTTTATATCTGCATAGCCTCCGGCGGGTATGCTTATACCATCAATCCTGTTCTTCTCGATCCCATTCACCGACAGCACAACAGATATATCTCTGGCTGTGACATTTCCATCATTTCTCAAGGTGAACCTAGTTGTAATGGTATCTCCTGCTTTAAATATTTTTGGCCAGTGGAATACACCAGTTATTTTTAACTTTGGTTCAGCTCCTTTAACTATTGCCAGTACCGAAATGCTCGTTGTTTTGCTTTTCTCTGCTGGTGTAACTTGTAGCTCAACTTCCGCCCATCCTTCTGGATCTACTTCGCTAGTTGGCTTTACGATTAGCTTCAATTCCTTGCTTTCAGAGGGATCTAGAACCACCATATCTTCCGGTATCTCTATTTTCCAACCATCTGGTATCTTTTCTTCATTTACCGAGACCTTGTAGGTTAATCTCCTTCTAGTTGGATTCCTCAAAGTTATATTATAAATTGCTTCCTTACCTGGTTCAACCTCCTTTATTCTATCCAAACATATCAACTCTGCAAATTCCCTTTTCATCATATAAACGATCACAAGAACAACGATCGCAACGATTACGAAAACAATGATCATCAAAGCCATTCCAGCGGATGGACCAAAGGTTTTATCTAAATGCAGGGCTCCGGCTGCCGAATCAAAAAATTCAGAGATCAATTGAATCACAGTTGGAGCTATTGCGGTAGTAATGACGGTTGAAAAGTTCTTGTCTGAAGAGTTTGTCTTGGAAACCACTATGAAAGTTAAAAAATCTTCTGTTCCTTCCTTTACATAGCTCGGAACGTGAACGGTTACATTTATTTTTGCTCTCTCGTTTGGCGCAAGTTTTACTTCATGGGGCTCTATGTCAATATCCCAATTATTGGATGAATTGGCTTGGATGATGAATGTATCTATGTCGTTACCGGCATTTTTTATTTCAAATGTATAGGTATGACTTCTCCCTATCCTTACCTTGGCATCATCCGGCTTTACAATTTCTACATTGAACACTCTCAACTCCTCGGATAGTTGTAGATAGCATGTTATGTTGTCCCTGCCTCTTTCTCCTTCAGCATAGATGTTGAGAGCTACCTTTTTTCCATATTCCGCACTCTCGGGAGGAGTAATTGTAACAATAATGTATGCGCTTTCCTCCGCCCCCACCCAAGCTCTTCCTCTCTCGTACCTTATGCCCTCCTCCACGTAGGTATTTACGTCACTCAAACCATCTATGGCGCAATTCCAGCCAGCCGGGGTTACTGCAAAATCTAGGTCTATGAGCCATATGGTAACATTTACTGTATCCCCTCCTTTCCCTTTGTTTGACAGCTTGATCTTGAAAGTAGCTTCTCCACTCCTCAAAATTTTCTGCTGAGAGGGCGATTCCAGTTCCAGCCCTATATCATCTGGATCAAATAGGCTTAGCTCGACGTAAGAGGGGTACCTTGTGCAGTTGTACTTCAACGTGGGCTCCATACCCTTTAACAAATCGCCAAACAAATATGGTATGTCCCACTTTACATCGAGGGCTATGGTATGACCTCTCTCTACGACGTGATTCACATCATTGCCTTCTATGAAGATAACATTCCTTGCCCCTCCAATGACCCCCCGCTTACTCTCGCCCCCTGACC
>JAGHAD010000145.1 GCA_021161685.1 Thermoplasmata archaeon
CAAGTAAGGGCTTTGAGAGAGATAGAAGATAAGAACTAAGTTCGTTGATTTTAAATATTTGTAAAAATATAATTTAATTGATAAGATGCTTACCAGAAAAGAGAGGTTGTTTTTAGCATCCGCATCGATAGGAGCTGGAATCTTCTTCTCTCTGAACTCAAACTTTCTCCCCCTCCTTCTTAATCTCCATACATCCTCCCCATTCCTTATAGGTCTCGTTATAGGTATAGATATGTTCCTTGGCGTGATCGTGCCTCCCATTATAGGAACGATAAGCGATGGCACATGGACAAGGATGGGCAGAAGAAGACCATATATGATAACCTTTGCACCCTTATCTGTTATAACGCTCATCGCGGTATTCTTAATCGGAAGGTATACCCACTTTGATTTTTCCTTCATTCTACTTGTAATCCTGATATGGATCTCTTTCTTTTTCTTCAACATATGGAACACAACCTATACAGCTCTCTTACCAGATCTCACTGAATCAGCGGAAAGAGGTGAGACGAGCGGATATATGCAAGCTTTTAGTGTAATAGGAACTATTATAGCATTTGCAATAGGAGCCATCTTATGGGAAAGCCAACCCTTCCTTATCCCCTTCATCCTCGCGGGACTCATCCTTCTTTCTGTAGGAATAACCATCTTGAAGGTGAAAGAGAAAAAACCCAGGAGGAAGCCAAAA
The DNA here is from genome assembly GCA_021161685.1 of Thermoplasmata archaeon. Taxonomy (GTDB): domain Archaea; phylum Thermoplasmatota; class E2; order DHVEG-1; family B18-G2; genus JAGHAD01. Next base: position 689 of record JAGHAD010000145.1, read on the forward strand.
AGAGAACCTTTGAGTTCGATAGCGAGAGACTTCATAAATCAGAAAGAGTTTGCCAAGTTCATGTTTGCTTCGATCTTCTGGTGGCTTGCTTTGGGATCTCTAACAGCTTTCTTTGTTCTCTTCGCAAAATACTCTTTGGGATTGTCCGAGTCTGCAGCCTTGACTTTCATGGGAGTGTTTACGGTTGTTCTCATCATGTTTGCAGTACCTGCGGGGATATTTGCCGATAGATTCGGTAAGAAAAAGATTCTTGTGCTTGGCTTATTACTAGCATCTTCTGGTTTTCTTCTGGCTCCTCACTGTAGCTATATCCATCTGCTCTATTTATCTATGGGATTAATTGCTCTTGGTTTCGGCACAATTATTGTTCTGAATTTCGCCCTAACCGCGGATCTCTTGCCCAAGGGAAAAGAGGGAAAGTTCATGGGTATAGGGAATATCTTTTCAGCCCTTCCCCAGTCAATAGCCCCTCCATTGACCGGATTCATCATAGCGTTATTTAACAACAATTATGCCATGATGTTCTTTGTCGGTGCTGTAGCTGTAGCCCTCGGCTTAATCTCCATTGGCTTTATTGAAATAAAAACATAACGGGTGAAGAAATTCTCCTGTATCTGATTTTTACTATTTTCCTAATTCCAAGATATGAAGTAAAAGTTAAAAAATCTTGGAATCTTTACTGCAAGGGGGTGAATTATGGCCAGCAGGGAAGAGGTCATGAAAGGTCTGGAGAGAGTTAAAGCTAGGTTCGATGATCCCTCGATAAAGGAGAAGTTCAAGGATTTTACGAAAAAGATGCAATTTTCATTCACAGATCTAAACACTAGCTTCGTTATGGATATAGAGAATGGAGAGGTAAAGTCTCTCGAGGAGAAAAACATAGAAAAGCCCGATATTTTGGTCACGACCACCAGCGACATTTTTCTGGGAATCTTGGATAAGAAGGTGAATCCGATGACCTCCTACATGACGGGAAAGATAAAAGTCAAGGGAGCCATGGGAGATCTCCTGAAATTACAGAAAATCATGTTGTAGGTGATAACATGATTCTCAAAGATAAAGTAGCCATAATAACTGGAGCTGCATCGGGTATAGGAAGGGCTACCGCCCTGCTCTTTGCCAAGGAAGGTGCCAAGGTTGTGGTTGCTGACATAAATGACAAAGGTGGTGAAGAGACTGTAAAGATGATAAGGGAGCAGGGTGGCGAAGCCATATTCATACATACCGATGTTTCAAAGAGAGAAGATGTTGAGAGATTGATGGAAGAGGTGAAAAAGAGGTTCGGAAAGCTTGACATCCTGGTTAACAATGCTGGAATCGTAATAGTTAAGCCGATCACCGAAACGACGGAGGAGGATTTTGAGAAACTGGTAAACACAAACTACAAGAGTGTATTTCTCTGCACTAAATATGCGATACCCCTGATAAAGGATGGAGGCTCTATAGTTAATGTTGCATCCATATCTGGGCATGTCGGACAGGTTAATCATGCGGTTTATGGGGGAACAAAGGGAGCCATCATCTCGATAACTAGAGCCCTAGCATGGGAGCTTGCGCCTTTGAATATAAGGGTGAATAGTGTGAGTCCTGGTTCAGTAGAAACACCTATGTTGCTGGGAGATGTTGAGATTGAGGCAAAGAGAAGAGGTGTACCTGTAGACGTTATAAAAAAGGAAAGATCAGATATTGGAGCACTGAGGAGATGGGCGAAGCCAGAGGAAATAGCGGAGATTATCCTCTTCCTAGCCTCTGATAAATCATCGTATATGACGGGTGCAGACGTACTTGTGGATGCAGGGTGGGCGGCTGGCTAATCAGGATAGCTTCCCGCAGAGTTCACCTATGATTTTCCCCAGCTCTCTGGCCCTTTCCAGCCCCTCCTCATCCTTGATTACATCTCCTCTCTCCTTTGCTGTTGCAGAGCACCATCCCGCTCCCGGTACGATCATTCTCATCTGCAAAAGATAAAGCAACAGTGCATTAATTGCACTCAGATGACCCCATCTTCTCGCAACAGATATCGCGGCGCCAACTTTACCCTTTAATGGAAATCCTCTCGCTCCGAGTATCTCTCCCGTTCTATCTATAAAAGCTTTCATCTGGGCGGAGACAACTCCATAGTATACAGGGCTCGCTATCACTATCGCATCACTTTTCACCATCTCCTCTATTATGATTTCAAGATCATCCTTTACTGGACATTTCTTCGTTTTCCAGCATTCACCACATGCGTTGCAGGGTTTGATATCGTAATCTACAAGATCTATGATTTTCCTGTCCTCTATGCCAGATTCCTTCAAAACCACTTCGAGCATATATCTGGTATTTCCATCTTTTCTCGGACTGCCATTTATACCCAGTATCCTCATCTTCTCAGTCCCACTATCTTTCTTGCCTCCGATGGATCCGCTATCTCTCTTCCCATTTCCCTAGCTATTCGCACTATATTCCTGACGAGTTCGCTATTATCCTTGGCAAGAACCCCCTCCTTTAGATACGGATAATCCTCGGTTCCAACTCTAACATGCAAACCTAGACCAATGGCTAGGGGAAGAATAACTTTTTGTTCTTTCCCCATGACGCTAACCGAGCATACGCAGTCATCTGGTATGTATTTTATCCTGTGTAGAAGCTCATCGGCAGTTGGTGGGGACCATGTTCCTCCAGGCCATCCAAGAAACATAGTGAGGAAATAAGGCTTGTCTAAGAGGTTTTTGTTTATCAGGTAATTCAAGTTCCATATCGACCCATAGTGCCAAACCTCAAACTCCGGCTTAATCTTCTTTTCCCTACATATCTTACAATACCTTTCGAGCTCCTCTCTTGGATGAAGCCTGTTAACCTGAATTTCATGGAAGTACTCATCATGATGGTTTAGTATAACCGATATCATGTCTGGATTTGCATCAAAAACCGCTTTCCTCTCCTCTATGGGATCGCTGGACATTCCCGCCTGCACGATAATGTCGCACTTTTCCCTTATGAGATCAACCGTTTCTTTTTCCTTTCCCTTCGGTAAATGGACATGGGCTATACTTGCTCCCTCCTGATAGCATTTGTAAACCGTTTCAGCTATCTCCTCTGGAGTTGTTGGGTAATTCTTTGCTTCTGGAAAGATCCATGCGTTCGCAACGGTTACGGTAACTATCAACTTCTCCCGCATGCTTCAAACAAATTAGGATGAGTTTTTTAATTTTACGTACTCCTTATAAAAGCCTCAACAGAATGAAGCCAAATATATTGGAATAGAGATTTCATCCACGCCGGCGGCGAAATGCATAAGTATTTTTTCTTCTCTCTTTATCATCCATGCCAAAGAGGTTAATAGTCAAAGATGTCGAGAAATGCGTAGGTTGCGGGTTATGCATGTATGCCTGCTCGAGAATGCATGGTGAGATAGGTAACGATTACTCTGGAATACTGCCTGTAAGTTTGAGTGGTTTTGAGAGAGGAGCAACCGTTATACTGTGCAGAGCATGTGAAGATCCCCCATGTGCCCAGGTATGTCCAACCGGTGCTCTCACTCCAAGAGAGGGTGGAGGCGTTAGGTACAGAGAGGATCTCTGTATAGGTTGTAAGAACTGCATAAAGGCATGCACGATCGGAGCGATATTTGAAAGAACCAATGGTAAACCAGCCGTATGTGTTCATTGCGGATACTGCGCAGACTTCTGCCCCCATGGCGTACTAAGTTTCGAGGAGGTGAAAAGGTGAGGAACAGGATCTTGAAGATAGATCTCACCACCTACAGATATGAGATTGAGGACAGGAAAGATTTATTTGAGGAATGGATCGGAGGCACAGGGGTTGCGATACAGTTACTGAGAGAAGAGATGAACCCACATGTCGATCCTCTCGGTGAGGAGAATGTCATAGTGTTTGCAGTTGGTCCTTTCACACCAGCGTATCCTCTTGCATCAAAGACCGTAGCCATGTTCAAGAGTCCGCTGACCAACAACCTGGGAGAAAGTCATGCCGGAGGTAGAACTGCATGCGCAATAGCCAATGCTGGATATGGAGCTATCGTGATCAAAGGCAGGAGTGTAAAACCGGTATATGTTGTAGTAAACAATGATAAGGTCTATTTCAGGGATGCGAGGGTGATATGGGGGATAACCGACTCTCTGATTGTCGGAAGGATCATCGCTGAGAAGGAGGGTGGAAGGGGAGTGAGAACGGTCATGAGAATCGGCGGCGCCGGCGAGAGAATGGTAAGATACGCATGTGTAACTACAGAGACCTACAGACATTTTGGGAGACTCGGTCTTGGTGCGGTATTTGGAAGCAAAAATCTCAAAGCATTTGTCGTGATCGGTAAGGGTAGTTATAGGGCAAAAGATGTGAAGATGTACAG
>JAGHAD010000150.1 GCA_021161685.1 Thermoplasmata archaeon
CCTTTGTTCATTTTTGCAAGCTCATCATCCCAGCTATCAAGGAAATCCAAAGATATATAAACCTCTCCTCTTCTTACTAATTTTTCGTTGTAATCTCTCCAGTTCCTCCTCTGCATCTCATCCCCTCTGCGATACTGGATGCAGAGGAGGAACTTGAGAATTATTCAACACAGCACCAAGACTCCGGAAATAAAAATAGTTTTTGCCGGAAAATTCCCTGTGAGCAGAATGGGCCCGGCAGGATTCGAACCTGCGACCAACTGGTTATGAGCCAGTCGCTCTACCAGGCTGAGCTACGGGCCCCAAAAGCATAAGCACTTTTTACTCTATAAAATTTATGCAAAACTTATTTGAGCAAGAGCCAATAGAATTTTCATGGATCTCAAGTTAATCGCCACATATCCTTTCCTCTCTGATGCAAAAAATCTAATCAAAAATTTTGAATTATCATTAGAAGAGTTACTGAAAGATTTTAGTTTTGAGAAGGCTCGTTCTTTCAGCTTAGATAGGCTGGAAAATGCGTTTGTTAAAAAGGATGTTGGAGAAAGAAGGCTTGTGACAGAATCGGATTATTTGGCAGAAGTTCTTTCATATCAAATAGCAAAGATGATCGTTGCGTGTCTTGATGACAATTTTCTACTGAGGAGGTATGCTCTTGCGGAAGCATTTCATGCTTATAATCATCTGAAGAGAGAGGGGATAGATTTCATAGTATACGTTGCAAAGGATCTTGGTCTTAACGTTAAATTTGATGGGAATGCCAGTATACACTTTGTGGACTACCTGAGATTTGCACCAACCAGATACAAGGAATGGAAAATGGTGAACAGACCTCTAAAAAATGGGTATATCATTTTGCCCGAAAAAGATCTCATAAGGATAATTAAGGAAAGACTCATGGTTAAGATTGCTGAAGAGATTGAAGGCAAAGCATGCATTGATTTGGTAAAGGAAGCTTTTGGTAGAGAGATAGCCAGGTTCAAGCAGTTTTCTGCTACTGAGAAGAAAAGGATAAGGAATCAACCTGTTGGAAAGGTAAGGATAGAAAAACTACCCCCCTGCATAAAGTCCATACTGGCATCTATTCAAGCTGGAGAAAATGTGCCCCACATGGGAAGGTTCGCTCTCGTTGCTTTCCTAAGCGCACTTGGTGTGAGCAATGAAGAAATCCTGAAGATATTTACAAGCGCACCTGACTTTGATGATGAAAAGGCAAGATATCAAGTTGAACACATAACCGGAAAGAGATCTTCAACCAAGTATGCTCCCCCGGGATGTAAAAAGATGAAAACGTATGGTTTTTGTTCACTGGAAATGATAGATGATACCTGCAGGAAGGTTAAAAATCCAGTATCTTATTACTGGTTAAAAGTCAAGGAAGGAGGCGAATGAAGAAGTTCATTACATTTGAAGGCATCGATGGATCTGGAAAGTCAACCGTATCTAAAAGAGTATATGAAGAACTAAAAAGGAGGGGATATAGTGCCATATACACCTTTGAGCCTACAGATGGAGAAATAGGCAAGTGTACAAAGAAATGTATCGATAAAGGTGCAGATCCCCTCGTGATAGCCCTGCTGTTTATTGCAGACAGGATCGAGCATGTAAGGAAGATAAAGAAGTGGTTGGAAGAAGGGCATATAGTTTTGTGCGACAGGTACGTAGATTCTACCTATGCCTACCAGAGTGTCCAGCTTGAAGGTCAGATGGAAGATCCATTAGAGTGGTTAAGACAGCTGTCAAATTTTGTGATAAAACCGGATAGAACTTTCCTGTTTGACATAGATCCTGAGGAAGCCATCTCTAGGATAAAAGGGAGGAAAACAACTCGCTTTGAAAATGCAGAATTCCTCAAAAAAGTGAGAAAGAGATACATCGATATAGCTACAGAGAGTAGATTCAAGATTTTGGACGCCAGGAAAGGGATAGAAGATCTTGTAAAGGAATGTGTTAAGGATATAATGGAAAATGATGGAGATTAAGCACAGAGATGGCGTAGCAAGGTACGGATTTCTCAAAATCGATGAGAAGAGAATAGAAATACCAAACATAATCTTCGTGCCTACATCTAAATTGAAAATACCAAAGGGTGCCGTTATAGTTGAAAGGTTAAAGCCAGAGGAAGGTGAAAAATTCTTGCAGATCCAACCATTGGGCGATAGCATCACAAACGTATGGATGAGTGGCTCTGCCAACTTTCATATACCAATTGCAGATCCAATTCCAGCGAGTTTCGAAGAAGCTCCTCCAGTATGCTATGGAAAGTGGTGTGTTGTTTATGGAAAAGAAGAGGGAGAAATAGAGGTTCCGAGTAAGAAAGGTTGCATTTTTACTCTGGCAAACGCCCCAGTTCTGTTTCCAAAGTCCAAAATTTTCCTTAGGAATATCTTAAAATTGAGAGAAAAAATAGGTTATGGTTCTTTTGTTCATCTCCCCGCAGTTGCCTCTCCCTCCAATCTAGCACTCCTTGTGTACATGGGTGTAGATCTCGTAGATACGATATACATTACCATCGCAGCCAGAAATGGTTACATGCTTTTCCCTGAAGGATCGTATCACCTTGAAGAGGTTGAAGAAAATCTTTGCTCCTGCCCCGCATGTGTTGAGAAAGAAGGTATGGAAAGGGTTGTTTGGCATAATTATTACTCGCTTCTTCAAGAAATGGAAAGAATAAGGTTAGCTATAAGAAGAGGGAGATTGAGGGAGCTCGTGGAACAAAGAATTTTGGCAGAGCCACACCTTACAGAAAAGTACAGGATTATGCATCTAGAGCACTACCGTTTTGTAGAAAGGAGATTTCCCGTCACAAGGCAAAGGATACTTGTTGCATCCTCTAGAGATTCCATAGATTATCCTGAAGTTAGAAGATTTAGGGAGAGAGTTATTGAGAGATATGAAAAACCAAAGTTCGCAAGAATAGCTCTATTCCTGCCATGCTCTTCAAAAAAGCCTTACTCCATTTCAAAGTCCCACACGATATTAAAAAAAGTGATATCTTCAACGAGATGCTCGGGGATAATTCATGAAATTGTTGTTACTTCGCCTCTTGGCATAGTTCCGAGAGAATTGGAAATAGTGTACCCCGCCATTAAGTACGATATACCGGTTACGGGAAAGTGGTATGGGGAAGAGAAGGAGATGATAAGGAATGTGCTAAAGGAATATCTTCGCAAGAACAAGTACGACATTTTCATATCACACCTTCCTGGAGAGATAAACGAAGTTTTGAGAGAGGTGTGTAGCGAACTCACAGAGACCTGCGTGGATCATCCATTGTCAAAGGAATCTTTAAACAACCTCAGGGATGAACTGGAAAAAGTTGCTGAAAACTATGAAAGGGTAGAAAGCGTGAACAAATACTTAGAGGTAATGAGGAAAGTTGCTTCGTTCCAATTTGGTTTTGCTGTTGCTGAAGATCTTGTGAGGGATGGTTGCAGAGCGGAAGGAAACTATCCATCTCTCAAACTTATGGATGGAGCAAATCTTTTAGCATCTTTATCAAGAGAAAGGGGTCTTTTATCATTAACTCTGGAGGGTGGAAAAGTGCTGGAGAAGGCCAGAGTATATACTGTAGATGTCGAAGGGGTAAAATCCAAAGGATCTGTTTTTGCATCAGATGTTGTTCGAGCTGATGATAACATAAGGGTAGGAGATGATGTTGCTGTACTGAGCGAAGGTAAGCTGTACGCGGTTGGTATTGCAAGAATGAATGGAGAAGAAATGAAAGAGCTAGAGAGAGGCGAAGCAGTTAGAATAAGGCATCATGTGTAGATCTTTCTGAATGAGAATATCAAGGCGAGCATTACAGCTATGCAACTGATGGCTAGAAATTCCGTTGGTAAGAGGCCAGCTATTGTGTTGGACCTTAAAGGATCTGATTCGCGCTTATATTCCTTAAGCAGGCTATAGCCGTCGCCATCTTCATCCCTGCTCGCATCATCTGGATCAAATGGATCAAAACCGTATCTCTCTTCCCACCAGTTTGGTACACCATCTCCATCAATATCATCGATATCTTTTGCCACCCAGAAATCTTCTACTTGGGAGAAGTTTTTATTTCCCCTGTGATCTACCACGGTAATGAAGAAACTATACTTTCCCGTTAATGGTGGAAGTAGCTTGAACGTGTAAATATTTTCTCTAACTTTTTGCATTGCCATTGTTTCACGTTCTCCATCTGGTTTGATGATGGTTATATTTGTAAATCCCACAGCTATGTTATCGTATGCTACTACACCAACCTCAACTTCTGCATTCAAAGCTTGAACTCGTGGCGATACCCATACCTTAATTATTTCGGGCGGCTCCCGATCCTTTACTACTTTAAATATAAATGTCTCCGATGATGCACTATTCTGATGTGGCGAGCTATCGATGGCTTTTACATAAAACTTGTATGTTCCGACTTCATCGAAACTCAAAAGCCTCTGGAAAATTTCATTTGTTTTCGTCATTGAGTAGCTTTCTTCTCTCCCATCTGGATATATTACGATTAGATCAACTTTCTTTACGCCGGTATCGTCCTTAACATGTGCATAAAATTTAACCTCTCCCCCTTCCTCTACGATACTTGGATCGCAGTACACATTACTTATACTTGGCGGATTCCTTTCAGCTTGCTCAACTTCCAGCAAGGCGCTTTTCCTGTTATCACCTGGATTTAAATCGCCGACTTCATCAAATGCATAAATGCCTATTATCCACTTTCCATACAGAGTTTTTTTCCATTCCATTTCTAAGTTAATAACCTCTCCAACCTTTATACTAACCATTTTTTCATCCACGATTTCCTCATCAGACCATTTCATCAAATCTCCAGCTATGTACAAGCATATTTTGCATTTACTTTCTTCGTGTCCGGCATTTCTTAAACGTATATCTACGCTCAAGGGATCTCCTTCAGTAACTTTTGGTGGAAGGGAGAAGTTTTCTATGATGATATCGGGCAATCCTTTTACCTCGACTTCCCTGTTTATCAAGTTGTTATTCTCTATCCCTTCAGATATTCTATTCGCTGGATCTACAATCATGGTAAGTTTCAGGATTCCTGGACGAGAGGGTTTCCATCTGAATTTGATTTTCTCAGTGCCTTTGCTAACATTGAGAACCTTTTTTCCAATAATTCTATTGTCCTCTTTCAATTCGATCTCCACACCATTGACAGCGAAGTTTGCTCCAATTCCGCATTCCACAAGGACTTCTTTCTTTTCTCTCAAATCATTCGATGGAAACTCAATCCACTTTGCTTCCAAGTCCACTTCTTCAATGCAGATGTAAGTTTCCAGATGTCTGGCATAACCTGCGGGATCAAAAGCATCTATCGTTAAGTTCCATCTTCCCTTCTCATGGAGTTCGCAGTCGCCATACCATTCTATCTGGTCTTCACTGCAAAGGTGTATTTCCACCTTTTCCTTATCATGTGTCATAATAGCTTTAACCTTGCACAGCTTTGCCGATGAGTTGACTATAACCCTAATAGCTGAGTTCAAAGGAAGAAATTCTCCCTCTTCAGGATAGCGTATTTCTATTCTCCATCCCTCCGGCTCCCCTATATCGAGGATTGTTGCATTTTTTCTAAAGGCTATGCTTTCGATTTCTTCCTTTTCTTTCAAACCGTTTTCTTTGACGTCAAAATAGATCATTGAAAACTTCGTTAGGGCAAACCATTCTAGCATAGAAGAGTTAAAAATGCTTGGTATTTTTCCAATGATCTCTCCACTGTTGTTGTAGGCAACAACCCGAAAGGAGTTGGGATCAATAGTTGCATTCAAACCTAGCTTTTCAAGCAGATTTGTTAAGTTGATTTTTAAAGAGATTACACCTTCTCCATCGCTTATTACTAGCATCCTGTAATGCCATTTCTCATCCCACCACCGAAAGAAGCCCTTGGCAATAATAGATCCCTCCCAAATGTTGTTACTTTCGTTCGATTCTTTTATGATATTGCGTGGATCTATCTGAACAGAAATTTTTCTACAACCAATGAAATCAACCTTCCATTTGAAAGATACATTTGTCCCTCCAAGTAAGGGAAGAGGTGGCAAAGTTTTTGTGATGGAATGATTGCCAATTGAAAATCTGACCTTTATAGCTTCATTGATATCATGTCCGGTATTAATCACGGTCAAATTGAGATAGGTCTCCTCTCCCTCTTCAACGATTTTCTTGAAACTGACATTTCTTATAGAAAGGTCTGGCGGGATCTGGAGGATTTTGATGTAAGTTGTTACTTCGTTGTTTCTCTCGTTCTTTTCCGTTATAGAGTCATTGTGGTCAACTACTATGCTAATTAGCCTTTCTTCTTTTCCTCTGCATCTCGCCAACCACTTTATATTAACCAACCTGTAAGAGTTCTTGCTTAAACTCGGTATATTAACTGTTTTGATCAGCTCGTCATCAACATAGACAGCTATCCATATGGGTTCATCAACGTCTAAATCTCCTCTATTTCCAGCCGTAATGTTTATCACTACAACCTGCCCCTCAGAGACGTTTTCAGGCAATGAAACATCTTCTATCAAAAGATCTGGAAGAGGATCAACCAGATTTGTAAATTGCACTGGGTAGAATAGCATAAGAACTGTAAGCAGGATTTTGAGCATTCTTTCGTTTAAATAAAAGCTTACTTTAAAAATGTACTGAATTGTATGCAAAAACTCATCCAGCAAACTTTGTAGCAGTCTATGAATTTTTATGTCAGCCTTTCTTATGCACACATCCCGTAAAAGCTCATTCCGTTTCATCATGGCTTTTCCAGCTTCTCAAGAATATCGTTTATCCTTTTCTCAAGAGAATAGAAACTCAATGAGCCATCCTTTCTCATGTATCCCTCCGCAACCAAAGACCACACCGCATGAGTAGGCGATACTTTTGGTTTCACATAGATCTTGATGTTCTTCTCATTTGGCTCTGCATCCTCTTTGTAGTATATCCTCCACTCAAATCCTCTCTTGTAGATCGACGCTTCCGGTAGCTTATCGAGATAGTTCGCCTTCAAAACCCCATATTCATCGGTATCCAGTTTTTCAAGTAGGTGATATCCTTCTGGACTTGGTAGAATCAGCTCTTCAACAACCTTTTCTTTCCCTGGAGGTTCGAATTGAGGTTCCTCTATAACGTTTGATTCGATCTGGAATGTTGGTAGATATAACAGCTCCCAGTCATTCTGATCGTATTCTCCTCTGCTTCCATCGGAGTAATCGAGAAAAGTTTTCTTCAGGAATTCCATGAAATGGGATGGTTTCATTGCCAAAGAGCCTGCTAACCAGTAGTAGTTCATCACGCTCTTGTAATTTGCCCAAGTTTCTATGTATCTCTTCTTTGCCCCTCTTCCCTCAAAGAAGCTAACATTGTCGCATCCCTCGATGCCCCATGGAGTAATACCAAGGGAATGACCCAATTCATGCATCAGCAACTGAGCTAAAACAACTCTCTTTGCCCTCTCTGCGAGACGTGGAAATGGAACAAAATATGGATAGATCAACTTGCGCCAGCTAAATGGCACGGTCAAGGTATCGTAACGATTGAATCTTTGTGGTATGTTGAAACCGCCCGCATTTCCTATGATCGCATACCTGAAAATGCCCTTTCTCTCGTCTGGGAAATATCTCTTGTAGAAGAAGGACAGACCAACATCTTGAGCGAATATCTCAACGTATGGTACCTTATCTCCCCCTCCGTTCTTTGGAGTATCGGGCCATCCATCATCTATGTATAAACTTATTCCATGCTGGCAGAATCTCTCTATCAGGGCTTGTTTCGATTCCTCAAACATCTCCCTCTCTATGTCAAACATGCTTCCTTTCTCCATTACATCCACTTCCACGTAGATGTCCGGATGGAATGGATTGGCCAACCATCTCTCCATCCTGTATTCCTCTATGTTTTCCAAACCATCCAGATCGGGATCGAGATGCCTATGATCGTCCCAGCTGAAAGGATCGTAACCCCATTTCCACTCCCATGCGGTTGGTATACCATCTCCATCTGGATCGAGCTTTGAATCATCCTCATAAGGGTTTGTGCCCAGAACATTTACCTCTGTCCAGTAAGGTATACCGTCGCCATCATAATCCATCTGATAAACCTCAAACCAGATCTCGAAGTACTTACCAACGTAATGACCATATCCATCCCTATCAAATAGGTAGTCATCCCCACTCCATCTTCCAGTCCTGTAATCATAGATCAGGGATATCGTTTCCCTCTCGATATCCTTCGTTTTCCTGCCGAACAAACCATAGCTAACCCTCTCAAGCACCCTTATCGTGATCGTTGATCTCTCTTTTTCCTCCTCGACATCCCTCATCATCCTGAACTCTTCATGGTTGAACTCCGTATCCCAAGTGTGATAAAGAACCTCTCCAGTTTTTCCAACTATTGGTCTATCTTTACTTGAGAAACTCAGACCATCTATGGTGATGTTCACATAAAAGTATGGCTTCTTCCCCCATTCTCTGCTGAAAGGTGTAAGTAATTTTTCTAGTAGACCTCTGTGACGTACTCTCTTTATCTCCACCACCAAGCCCTGATTGGTTAATGGACTTATCCTATCATCTATCACCTTGGCTGGTTTGACCTTCTTTGGGATCTCTTTTGGATATAATGCAACAAAAATGGCTGAAATGATTATGATAACAGAAGCTATGATTGCGAAAACCACGACCTTATTTTTACTCAGCTTTTTGATGGTCATCAGCGAATTATAGTGGTGCTTATATATAAAATTGAGGAATTGTAACTTAACTTGGAGATATCTTCCCTACTTCTCTCGCTTACCCACATCTTTTTTCTTTCTTGCAAATCTTTTTTCTCACAACAAGATATCCCGCAATTATTACAGCTATAACAACGATTACAACTATCACTGGGGCTACATCTAAGGGTCCTCTGGCGTGTGGATGACTCGTTGCTCCGAATAGATAGTGACCGTTCACGAATAGATCTTTTTTGTATCTCAACGGTTGGATGTCTTCCCTCTCCCAGTGGTTTGCATCGCTATACTTATTCTTCGGTGTCCATACCCTCAGATCTGGATCACCGTAAAATACAACGTTCTCCGCTATGTCCCACCACCACTGAGGAGGATCAGATATGTAAAGAATGCCAACGTGCTTGATTCCATTAACATATGCCTCTCCAATGGTGTGTCCAAGGGCTATGTCTCTAGGTATGCTCTGAATCCATGCGCTAGAATACCAAGAGGTTGGCCATGGATCCATGATCTGGTACGGAGAACCATGCCTTATCAGAACGAGGTGATAATAGGTATTTGCAGATTCGCAGTTTGTCGTTATGTATCCGCATGAATGCAGATTCCTCAAAGCATCCTCAAGCTGGCTAGCGTTGTAGTAGTCGCTCTCAAAAGAGCTTGGAAAAATGGTATTTACCATTCCGTCGTAGTAATCCTCTGTATCCTTCAGCCATTCTGGAGCAAACCATCTTATAACTGGAAGGTTCGCAAGTTTTGCCAATAGGTTCATTATCGGTTTATATGCTGGCGCCCAGGCTATGCCAGTTCTTATTATTCCATTGAGATGAGGATTTCCAAGGAGAGCGGGAAGTACACCATGTATTTCCATGGTCATGGTATCTGGATTCTCTGTTGATCCCAAATACCACTCATACACCCTCCATGGATTCTCTTCCTTCTTTGCCCCTGCAAAAGGTATGTATTTTATGATTCCTTCCGTACTCCAGAAGCAACCCTGCCCACCATCCTCAGCTAATCCATGACCATCGTGTAGCCACACTATAACGCCTCTGTTAAGATTCCCCATCACCGCTTCAAAGCTCGTTGAGAAAACATTACTGTATCCAGCTCTGCTCGCATAGAGTGGTGCTATCTCTGAATCTATCAAATCTGGATAGAAACAACCCTTCTCGTGCCTATACTTTTCATTCACTCCCTCATCTATTGGATTCAAGGAATTCGTCTCCCCTGGGATGATGCCATCTGCCGTCTGATATTTTACTCCGTAATATTTTGAGAACATCTCGTTCAGCCTATGGGCATAGCAGACATAGGTATGAAGAACGGGATAAACGAAGTACTCTTCTCCAGATTCCTTTATTATCTTTAATCCAAGCCTACCAAACCATGGGAATCTCCGTATGCTCTTACTACCATTGATCAGTTTTATCCCATCTGGATCCAAGGCGGGGTTCTCAAATATCAGAGCTGGATAGAAAACTATCCTTGATATCCATTGAGAAGCATCCACTGGAGATCCCCATATTCTACCTGGTTTTGCCTTTCCCACAAATACCCTGTCCCATGATACCCCTATGTTATACTGACCCGCAACCGTTACTATGGTTTCCATTCCTTCCCGATCAAAGCCATACCCATCCAAGACCTCATAAACCTCCCTCCCAGTCAAATACATGTCCGATACTCCAGGATATACAGCTCTGTTGGAGGATCCTCTTTTCCAGAACTCCTTGTGCCATACTGCTGCTCGATGTAATTTGGGATGATTCTCAACTATCAGAACTGGAACTCCATGATGAGCAGACAGATAAGCTGATGGACCTAGAAATAGTGCTCCTTTCATTATGCCAGCGGGTTTCAACTCGCCAACATACCAGTACACCCATGGCTCTATGGTAGAGAATATCACATCGTTGCTTCCACTAATCTTTCTTATTCTATCGTACAATTCTCTACATGTTTTGAGATGTATCACCTTTCCTATGCCCTCTAAAGAATTTATAACCTTTCTCATAACATGGTTACCCACATCCACGAGATAGATTTTTTTCACTCCAAGTTTGTATAGAGTTTCGGTGGTAACCTTTGGTAAGTATGATACCGATGTGCAAAGTAGAGGTATATTCAGCATGGAAGCTAGAATCGCTCCTTCGGTTGCAGATGTTAGGCAATCTCTTTTCTTGGTGTCCTTGCTTAGGTTCCAGCTGTAGCTGATTTCAATGTCTATGGGATGCATGGTATCATCAAGGGAGTATATGGCAATCTTGTATGATTCTCCTTCCAAGCATTCGCCGAGTGTATCTATCTCTACCTCCTGTTTGCAAGTAGAACTTTCATTATAAACGGAAACTATTTTTTCTCCACTGGGTCCGATCAAAGAGAAGCCAAGGTGAAGGTTTGGATCATTCCATGTCAAGGTTATCGTTACATTTCTGCATCCATAGCTTGGTGCATCTGGTAGTTCCATCTCAATCCCCGGGTATAGCCTAATCTCGACATTATAGACGACTCCCCTTATCAGGTTTGATAGAAGCTCACCGATGGTTCCATACCTGTTAAATAAACCTTTTGTTGGAAAGTCTGTTAAGCCTATCCTCCACCTTCCTGGAGTGTAAACATAAGATTTTATATGAGCTTCCTCGGGATCCATACCAAATTGGGGACTGTTCAAGGCTACAGCCCCAACCTGTATCCATCTGTCCCTTTTAACATCTTTACAGTACAACTGGAGATCTTTGTTTCCAGCAGGGATGATGATATGGGAGTAGAGAAAATCCAAATCTATCGATATTGCTGCCCACCATCCGTGAGCTTCTATGTACTTGTAGCCCTCTGGAACATCGAATTCTTTGTACTGGGGATTTAGCTTATTGGTTTGAGGAAACTCAAACGTTATAATCTTCACTTTTCTAGATGGTAATCTAGCCTTTATGGTATTTGAAAAAGTTTCTCTCTTTTCTTCGAATTTTTCCTCAATTACCGCAATAACCGCAGAATCTGAATAACTCCAATCATGTAAGGCTATCTTTGCAGCTATTTCATAGGGATCCTCTCCTTTTATTTCAACGATATCTTTGGCTGGCCATTGTTTTACCTTTTCTC
>JAGHAD010000083.1 GCA_021161685.1 Thermoplasmata archaeon
CTTCATCAGTCTGTCCAGCAATTTCATCCCCTCCTAGACCTATTCAAACCGGTCTAGGAGGGGTTTAAATACTTAAATTCATAAAAAGTTGACAGTCTCGACCAACGGGGTTTAAAGGTTATAAAGGGAATTTACGGTGGTTGAGACGCTAACTTTTTGCCCGCCATCATTGGATCAGTTCGCTCTTTTCCTTTCTTTCATTTGCTGCCTTTTCGTGACTAACCAGAGAAATTGGACCAAAGGGAACTTTCTAGAGGAATTGTCCAACGAGGATTTCGCTACGTTATGTAATGCCACAAATTATAAAACATAGGAAGTATATATTAGATTTGTGGACATCAAAAACATAGGACCACTAGAAGAAAAAGTTCTGAATATTCTATGGAACAAAAAGACCGCAACTGCGAGAGATATCTGGAGAGAACTAAAGAAAGAGAGAGAATATGCATATTCAACCGTTCGCACGATCTTAACTAGGCTGGTAGAAAAGAAAATAATAAGCCAGAAGATGGACAAGAATAAGAGGATGTACATCTATACACCAATACTCACAAAGAACGAGCTTGAAAGGAAAATAGTGAAGACAGCCATAAATTCTCTCCTAGAGAGATTCGAAAAGAGTACCATCAGTTATCTGGTAGAGAATCTTTCAGAAAGCGATGAGGATGTGGAAAAAATCAAGAGGAAACTGGAGGAGATGAGAAAGAATGAATGAGCTGATAGTAGCGATGCTTCTTTCGATTTCTCTTTCCTTTCTAGCTTTCTTATTTTCTGATAAAATGATCAAACTTCTTCACATTAACCATCCAAGGGATAGGTTTTGGATCTACATGTTTGCTCTGCTGACAGCCTTTTCCATCTTCCTCATTCCCTTTCCCCTGACCAAAGTATATCCCAATGAGCCAGTAGGCGGTATGGAGATCAGTTCTATCTGTGATGGTAAATCATCCGTGTTGATCGAAACAGAAAACTATACCACTGGAAAGCTTCCTCCTTTCCCACCAAAGGGCAAGATAATGATCTCTAGAAATGGACACCTGATATTCCCTAGCATGACTCATAGTGCAAATCGTGAAGCTTCATTTACTTTCTTACCATTCATTCCGCTAACTTTGTTTTCCGTGCTCTACCTTATTTTTGGTCTATTTCTTGGGAAAGTTTATCTTCTTAGAAAGCTCAATGCGGAAAGATGCAGAGAACCAAAGATTCTTAGCATTGTTGAAAAGATATCGAAGGAATTGAAGATCAAGAAGCCAACAACGTTTATCTATGATGGAGATCCAAATGCTTTCGTATTTGGATATCCAGCGTGTCTACTGATTTCGAAAAATTTGATCAAATGTTTATCAGAAGAAGAAATCCGCCTTGCAATATATCATGAACTCTCCCATATAAAGAACAAAGATACGTTGCTGAAGCCTCTACTCCAAGCATTGAGGATCCTATTTTTCTATAATCCAGTTGTACACCTCATCTTTTACAGGATAATCAAGGAAAGAGAATTGATGGCAGATGAGATGTATATAGACTCCAAAAAGGATAAAGTCACCTTCATGTCGGCACTCGTAAAAATCCATGAGTATGGAAAAATGGAGAGGCGACCGAGTATAAGCTGGGCTTTGGCTATACTAGATTACATTCCTAAAAGATTGAGTCTAAACGAGAGGTTCAATAACTTGTTTGGAGTAAACAGGAGAAAATCCCTTCATACCATCTTGATATGTAGCATCATTTTATTATCAAACTTGTCTTTACTCATGGCTGTAAAAGAAATTTCTCTTTTCGATAATATTGAGAGAATCTTAGAAAACCGTTCAAAACCCTTAGTACAAAGTTCCTCAGATTATACAGAGATACTCGTCATAGATTCTTCAGAAAATACCATCCGGATTACCAAATCGGGAAAAGTTTGGATCTTCTCTACTTTTTCCACAAGTCTTCCAGAGAGATTCCCCTAAATTCTTCGGGTAACTCCTCTTGATCCTCTTCTTTCTCCCTTTCATGCCCTTCAGATTCAACTCTCTTTCCCTTCCTTCTAACATAAACAAGAAATGGTAAGCTGGTAACAGTTACACCAACCATAAAAGGAATAAAGAAATTTAGTGGGTTGCTTACTTTTTTCTTTAAATCGTGGATCATCTCCTTCAAATTCTCTTTTTCTGTGCTTAAATTTTCGGTCTTCTCTTCCAATTCATCAATTCGCTCTTTCAGGTCATCCATCCGATTATCGAGGTAATTTAATTGAGATTTGGTCTCATTCAGTTTAGCACTCAGATTCTCCACCTCATCTTCTAAGTTCTGGTTTTCTTCGCTCAGATTATCCATCTGTGAATTTAGATCGGCGATCTTGGACATGGTCTCGTTTAACCGAGAGCTTAGATTATTCAACCGCTGTGTAAGATCCGTAACTCTTGGATCTCCAACTGCAGGGATAGAGGAATAATCAACTTCCACATAAAAGAGGAGTGCACTATTTGTATCTTGGAAAACGTAGAGTTTTGTATCATTTTTAAAGTAGCCTTCTGGATGTATCTCTTTGCTTGTAAACTTGTAAAGGCTCCCTATCATGCTGCCATTCTCATACACATCTTGGATCCATATTGCCTCCACATCCTCCTTTCCGGTTTCACTACAGACGAAAGTTAAGTTCACGGTTTGGTTGCTCTCTATTAATACATACTTGCATTCCATGTAAGATAGATGAAGAGGGTTATCTCTAGTTCCAGTCTTTGCCGTTGCATTAAGTGTTAATACCCCAAGAATCAAAAGGGCTATCCCAATTTTTATCAATCTCATCCTTTTCGCCCTAGATACGTTCCCTTTTTCTCCTTTTTAAGGAGCTTTCCATCCTCAAGAAACAGTATCCTGCCGGTGAGGGAAGCCATCTTTTGATCATGTGTAACGACGATGATCGTTGTTCCTATTTTATAGTTCAGTAGCCCGAGTAACTTCATGATGTGCTCACCTGTTTTTGAATCTAAGTTACCGGTTGGTTCATCGGCTAGGATTATGGATGGTTTGTTGGCAAGAGCCCTAGCTATAGCTACCCTCTGCTGTTCTCCCGCACTAAGTTCATGCGGTCTGTGTTCAGCTCTTCCTGACAACCCGACCAGATTCAGCAATTGGCGTGCTCTTTTCCTTCTTTCATATTTCGGTATCTTTGTGCATTCCATCGGAAGCTCAACGTTTTCTATTGCGCTTAAGATCGGTATCAAGTTAAAGGCTTGAAAGACGAAGCCTATCTTGTTCCTCCTTATTTCGGAGAGCCCTTTCTCATCCAATTTTGTTACATCTGTGCCATCTATAATCACACTTCCAGAAGTCGGCTTATCGAGGCATCCGAGGATATTCAATAGGGTTGTTTTGCCAGAGCCAGATGGCCCCATAATTGCAACATAATCACCTCTGTTTATCTGGAGATTTACGTCAGAGAGTGCATGGATTTTCTTTCCACCTCTTTCATATACCTTTGTTAGATTTACCGTTTTCAGAACGACCTCATTCATATCTTATCGCCTCCACCGGACTCTTTCTAGAGGCTTTCCAAGCCGGATATAAACTGCCCAAGCCTCCTAGCAATACAGCTATACCTATTACAAGTAATATCATCTCGGGTGTTACGATTGGATTGGCAGCTTCTATGCCAGGTGTCGCATATCCAATTGGTGTCGTTATAGGTTTTGGCTTGGGGAGGAGAATGTTTGCCAACATTGGTGTAGCTATGCCACCAATGACAGCTCCGACCACACCACCCATGAAACCAATCACAATTCCTTCGAGGAGAAATTGAATTAAAATGCTATTTCCGGTAAATCCGATTGCCTTCAGGATACCTATCTCTTTCGTTCTTTCGCGCACGGCATAAAGCATGATGAATAAAACCATCACGCTTGCAGCAGTTAGAGTTGTAACAAATTCTTGAAGCCCTATCGATTGCAACTGATCAACATATCGAGCCATTTTTTCTTCTCTTTCTTTCATATGCTCCCGCATCCCCAGAAGAGAATTCATCTTATCAAGATATGTTATGGTATTAAGGCCATAGTTTGTTTCTATTTCATTTGCAATTTCTTCTACCCTATCGACATCCTCAACATACACATTTATTTTGGATACCTTTCCGGTCAGGTTGAAAACCCTCTGAGCATCTGAAAGGCTCATGTACAACGTTCTGCTGGTGAGAAGGGTGGATTCAAAAACCCCCACAACCTCGAAATAAATTCCATTTATGGTTATTGTATCTCCAACTCCCGCATCAAAATACTTGGTGAGATTCTGAGATAAAATAACAACTCCACTATCCCCCTTCTTTAAATTCCTTCCCTTTATTATCTTAGTTGGTAGTATACGATCTATATGAGAGGAATTCAGTTGAATACCTTCAACCTTGTAAAGTGCCATGAAGTGGATTACCTCTCCTCCATCAGTTGATTCCTTAGTCATATTCCCAGCATTCGGAAAAATAAATCTTTCTAGAATTGGTATGGCATCCTCGACGCCTTCGATAGAGCTGATGTTGTAAGCGATGCTCTCGTTTATAAAAGGTCCCCCAAATTCCCACATGCCTCCTCCAGGAAAAACTTCTATTATTGATGCTGTACGGTTGATCTCTTCCGCTACAGACTGAAGTGTTTTGGCATTTTCTTCCTTCATTTCCTGCAAGCTTTCCTGATTTGCCGTGATGCTAGCCTGGATGGAAATCAAAATTGCCATACAAAACCCGAGAGCAACGACGATCAGCGCTGTTCTCACTTTTTTTCTGACGACGTTTCTAAATACTCTACTCAACATGCCCATCATTCATCACCTCGTTTTGCTACGATTTGTAGCGTTACATAATATAGTAATAGTAAGAACGACTATATAAATTTTAATGAGAAATTACGTGTCTCTGTCTATATATCAGCTATTTTCTGGTATCCATGTCAAGTTTTGTACTTCAATTACTGCACTTGTCTCTCCATCTCTTGATACTTCTATACGGAGATGCATTGGATCATTTGCATTATAAACGAATTTCTTTCCTTCCGATAGTATCGTTACCGTTCCATTCCTGATTGTAATTTTATATACGAGATTTGTTTTTTCTGGGGTTCTTTCTGGAAGTGGTATCTCTCTATAGGAGTATTCTGGTATTACTACTATCTCTCCCTGATAAAATTCCCTTTCATAGTGGCGGAATTCAAAAGGTTGTAGTTTAGGATAAATTTCGGGTTTATCGAATTCTCGTTCTCCAGGTTCGTAATAGCCAGGCAACCATCCTTTAACTGTTTCATCATTGAACCAAAGGGTTCCGTACGCTCCTATAATAGGAGCGCACATCCGATTTATGTAACCAGAAGTGGGATCTAGTAGGTACCAGCTTTGTAGGTGTTTCCATACTACCTGTGCGTGAAGTCCACCGTAGTAAGGAACTATTCTGACAAAAACCATGTCATTCTTCGCATACTCTTTGGTGTGAAATTTCAGCAAAGATGCTAACAATATTGCTTTGTCTTCGCAGTCCCCCGAGCCTTTTTCCAAAGTTTTTTCTGGATTTGCCCATGCTTCCATTACACCATAGTTCTCAAAATCACTTTTGTATCGGATTTCATCGGTAGCAAACTCCAAAGCCTCTTCTGCTGTATCAAATGATATAGGTTTCATGCCCGCTTTTTCCCACTCTATTTCATGCACGAATTCTGATCCTTCGTCGTCACTAGTGTTTTCAGTTCCTTCAGTCAGAGCTTCATTGATTGCTTTTTTCCCAATCCATACACCTGATTCGTCTCCAACAATCCACTCTTCATAGCCGTTCTCAATTCCCAAAAATGGAATTGCCTTTCCTGCACCAAAGACGTTTGGTGCAACTGTTACCATACCTATCAATGCGAGTCCTGCTACCGGCAGCACGGTAAGCATTGCCACTCTTTTTCCCATATTTTTCACCTCTTTTCGTTACAATTTGTAACGTTACATAGTGTAATATACAATACGGTATATAAATCTTTTTGCTGGCAACTGCTGTGTTGGATAATTTTGCAATAGCGCAAAATAGGACGGGATGCAATCATTTTTATTCTTTTAGACCAATGTTTTACAGCGCCATGTTAATAACGAAACCTTTATCTACCCTAACAATATTACGGCTAACCGTAAGTAATAAGGTATCCCGAATTTGAGGGAGAAAATGATGCTAACTCAACTGAGACCAAATGAGATAGCTAGGGTTGTTGCGATAGAAGGAGGATATGGGATCAGACAGAAGCTCGCATTGAGGGGAATAGTTGAGGGCGCCATAATTAGAGTGGTATCATGTCATGGTCCGATAACCGTTGAGGTCAATAGAAACTTGGTCTGCATTGGTAGAGGTATGGCGAGAAGGATTATAGTAGAGAGGGTGTGATGGTATGAAGAAAAGGCTATCGGAAATGGATTATGGAGAGGAAGGAGTGGTTAAAGAGATAGATGAAAACTTGCGGAGCAGACTGGCTGGGATGGGTATAAGGGTTGGAGTAAAAGTAAGGATGGCAACGAAACAGCCGATAAATGGACCGGTTGTTGTGACAATAGATAGATACTCCATCTCTCTGGGATTGGGCATAGCTGATAAGATAATCGTGGAGGTGGAAGGTTGAAGATTTTGCTCATGGGGAATCCGAATGTTGGTAAAAGCGCTGTCTTCAACCGCCTTACCGGAGCAAAGGTTATCGAATCAAACTATCCAGGCACAACCGTTGATTATACAAAAGGATACATGAGGCTTGAGGGAAAAGAAATAGAGATCATAGATGTTCCGGGAACGTTTTCTCTCGAGCCAAAAGATAAGGCGGAGGAGGTTGCGGTGAAGATACTTAGGGAAAATAAAGATTCTGTCATCATCTGTGTTGTAGATTCCACCAAGCTGGAGAGAGGACTCTATCTTGCTATAGAGATAATAGAAGAAGGCTATCCAGTGGTTATTGCCCTGAACATGTGGGATATAGCGAAGGATAAGAACATATGGATAGATGTTGAGAAACTCGAGAACATACTTGGAGTGCCCGTTGTACCTACGATTGCAGTTAGCGGAGAGGGCATAAAGGAGCTGATATCCAAGATAAAGGAAACTTCTCCGGTTGATATCAAGAAAATTCTGGAAAGGGCTGGAGGGAAAAAATGAAGTTGAGCGTTGATGAGAGATGGGATCTGATAGATAGGATCGCAAAACAGGTTGTAAGATATGGAGAGTACAGGCACACTTTGAAAGATGCTGTAGCTGAGCTCACTATTAAACCTTTAACCGGTATACCCTTTGCTATAGCAATACTCTATGGATTCTGGGCTTTCTTCTCTGCGTTTGCAGGATTTTTCACGGATGGATTCTTTGTCAAGTTATTTGACAATCATTGGCTACCTTGGCTACAGGAAGTTTTTCCAGGTAAAGGTAGCTGGCTTTACTTTATTCTCGTTGGAGATCCAAAGGCTGATAACTGCTTCGAAGCATTTGGAATGCTCACGAGCGGTCTTTTCGTAGCTATAGGCGTTGTTTTGCCTGCTATCATGGCATTCTACCTGATTTTGATAATCTTAGAAGACAGTGGATACATGCCGAGGCTCGCGGTACTCATCGATACGGTTCTGCACAAGATAGGTCTGCATGGTTTTGCTGTAGTTCCCATGATCCTTTCATTGGGATGCAACGTTCCAGCCGTTGTTGCTACCAGAACCTTGGAAACTAGAAAACAGCGTTTCATGATGGCTACTCTACTAGCTATCTTCATAC
>JAGHAD010000020.1 GCA_021161685.1 Thermoplasmata archaeon
CGGCTGATAAGAGAAGAGATGGAGAGAACAGGTCACCAAGAGGTCTATTTTCCTTTGCTGATACCGGAATCTCTCTTTAAAAAAGAAGAAGAGCACATAAAGGGCTTTGGAAAGGAAGTTTACTGGATCACCCATGCGGGGGAAAACGAGCTTGAAGAAAGATGGTTACTTAGACCGACATCTGAAACCGCAATGTATCCAATATTTTCTTTATGGATTCGATCGCACTCCGATCTACCTTTCAAAGTCTTCCAGATCGTTAACACCTTTAGGTATGAGACAAAGCAAACGAGAGCTTTCATAAGGGTAAGAGAAATTCACTTTTTCGAGGCACATACCTGCCACAGAGATTTCGAGGATGCGGAAAGGCAAGTAGAGGAAGATAAGGAGATAGCCAGAAGGTTTTTTAGAAAACTCTGCATCCCGTTCATATTTAACAAGAGACCTGAATGGGATAAGTTCGCTGGAGCATTCTATACCATAAGCATCGATGCCTTTATGCCATCTGGCAGAACCTTACAGCTTGGATCGATCCATCACTACAAAGACAACTTCTCAAAACCTTACAACATAACCTACGAAGATAAGGATGGAAAGAGGAAGTACTGTCACCAAACTACCTATGGGATGAGCGAAAGGGTGCTCGGAGCAATAGTTGGCATTCATGGGGACAATAAAGGTTTGGTTCTTCCTCCAGAAATAGCTCCAATAAAAGTTGTGATTATACCCATAATTTTCAAAGGTAAGAAAGAAGCAATCATAAACAGGTGTCTGGAAATAGAGAACACTCTAAAAGAAGCTTCCATAACATGCACCACCGATCTAAGGGAAGATACTCCAGGTAGTAAATTTTATGACTGGGAATTAAGGGGTGTTCCGGTGAGGATAGAGATAGGACCTAGAGAGGTTGAAAATAATACCGTCGTTCTTGCAAGGAGAGATACTGGAGAAAGGATAGAGGTTAGAAAAGATGAAGTGATAGAAAAGGTAAAAGAGCTCTTTGGAAAAATAGAAGAGAATCTCTACAACAGTGCAAAGAGGATGCTGGAAGAGAGCATAGTTAGGGTTTACGATTTAGAGGAAGCAAAGAAACATGAAAAGAAGATACTCGAAATGCCTTGGTGCGGTAACGAGAAATGCGCCCTGCATGCTGAGGAAAAGCTCGATGTAAAAACGCTTGGAGAGGCGGTAGATGTAAAGGAAGTTAAAGGTAATTGCCCGGTTTGTGGAAAGTCTGCAAACTGTATAGTGAGATTCGCAAAAACGTACTGAGGTGATTTAAGGTGTCAGGCATATGGAGAGAGTTGAGGTTGCCGGTAACGATACTGATGCTCGTTGTGGGGCTCATCCTGTTATTAACTGGAATTATCTGGATATGGTTTCCAAGAATTTCAGCTGGCTTTCTATCAGAGCTTGCCAATTCTCTAGCTAACTGGAATTACTATGCGCTCGTTGCAGGAATAATTCTGTTGATATCTGGCATATGGTACTTATGCGATTTCATCAAGAAGAGAAAAACCCTCCTTGAAAAAATGAAGACGGACAGGAGATCTGAATTTGTTAAGAGGAGAAAGGAACTGGAAAAGATAGCAAAGAGCCTACCAAGAAAGTATGAGAAGATGCTCTTGGAGAAAATGGAAGAACTTAAGATAAAGTAGGTGAGAAAATTCCGGATTTCTGCGTGATCTTAGTTGAACCGAGATACAGCGGTAACATAGGTCTCGTCGCGAGATGCATGAAGAATTTTGGTATCAAAGATCTCTACCTAGTGAAACCTTGCGTCATAAATGATGATGCAAGGCGGAGAGCAGTACATGCTCAGGAAATCATAGATAATGCAAAGATATTCAATTCATTTGAAGAAGCGCTCAAAGAAATAGATTATGCAGTAGCCACCTCTTCGATCACCGTTGAAAACGAAAAAGCCTTCTTAAGGAAGGCCATTTCGCTCAGGGAATTTGTAAATGAAATAAAGGATCTTAAAGGCAAGGTTGGCTTGATTTTTGGAAGGGAAGACTACGGTCTCTTTAACCATGAGATTGCCGAATGCGATGCCCTCGTTACGATACCAACTAGCGATAGGTACAGATCTCTTAGCCTCTCCCATGCGGTAGCTATTTTCTTGTACGAGATATTTGCATCTAGTTATTCAGAGGAAAGAAAAGAGAGAAACATAGGGTATACTGAGAAGAAAACGATGTACAGGTACTTTGAAGAAATTTTGGACTTAATAGAATATCCCTCTCACAAACTGGAAAGAATGAAAGTCGTTTTTAGAAGAGTCATAGGAAGAGCAAAACTAACCATCTGGGAATATCACACACTGATGGGCGTTATGAGCGAGATTGTAAGGAGGCTTAAGTCTAGATAGTTTCTATGGAGAAAAGGATCTTGCATCCTTTGAGGGCATTGTGCACTTTATCCGCAAACCATACTAGATCGCTAACGTCTACGTTTTTCCTATTCCAATCGTATACAAAATCGTAGTTCCCTTTTATTGGCTCGAAACCCATGTTCATCAACTGGTCCCTGACCTCTGAAGGGGAAGCTCCTTCGCTATTAAAGAATATCTTGAGATAGGTTTTCATGTATCGTGTAAAGGAATTTTACGTATTAAAGCTTAGTGAATGTTCCAAGCTCTTTACGTAAAAATAATGAACCCACCCTCGCCAATGAACTTCTAAAGAAACCTATTCTTGGATTATACCAATCCAGAAAATTCTCGCATGGAAATTCATCACAATCTATGCATTTTGAAAGTTTCCTGTTCGTAGCACATTCATAGATTGGACAAACATCGAATTTCGTAAATCTCTTTAAAAACCATGGTTTACCTTTTGTCTCGACACAACCTTTACATCTTTTCCTCTTAAAATCTCTGCAGATCTCACACAACGCTCCGCAAGGAGCATACCTAAGCTTCATTTTTTTTTTTCACCAAATTAGGTTGATATGGGATAAACTGGAAAGGGAACGAAGCAAAGGATCAGGATAATAATGGCTAGAAGAAAAAGGAGTTTTCTCTTGTTATCTATTGGAGATATATCGTTGAGGGGAGGAGGGTGATAAATTCCAAGAACGAGCAGTACAAAAAGGGCAAAAAACCACCAGCCAGTAAAGATCAAAGCGAGAACGGATGCCCACCCAATGTACTTCTGTCTTTCTCCAAGAACAGCCCTAGCTATGTGCCCTCCATCCAACTGTCCGACTGGAAACAGGTTTATTGCCGTTACCAGTAAACCAACCCAACCAGCAAACGCAGTTGGACTTAGGCGAACTGCATGATGTAGTGGAATGTTGAGAATGAGTTTGCAGAGGATATAAAATAGCAAGGATTCTCCAAGTGCATATCCCTCTTTACCTAGGCTCTCTATAGGAATAACGCTTGATTGGGCGATTCCTATCATGGTTATTGGAATGGCAACAAGAAAACCGGCTAAAGGTCCCGATATGCCAACATCGAAGAGGATTTTTCTATTGGAAAGAGGTTCCCTGCTTGATATGAGGGCACCAAAAGTGCCTATGTTGAGGCCTGGCATGATAGGTGGTACCGGTATGAAGAAAGGAAGAGATGCTTTTATGTTATGAAATTTCGATGCGTAGTAATGTGCCATTTCGTGGACGCCCAATATAGTTAACAGAGGGAGTGAGAATAGGAGGAAGCCTTCTATTAGGTTATTGGGATCTGTTATGGTTTTCAATCCTCCTTTTTCCAATATCGATGATTGTCCTCCCACGAGCAATGCACCGGTTAATATGGTTGTTATCAAGGTTGCCACGAGCAGGATAAGGTTAACATAAATGGGTAAAGCCTTTCTTTTGATTTTCCTTATCACATGGATCATCGTTTCTCCGCTTTCTTCCCTTATTATTGGTATGAGACCATGAGATGATAAAAGAACCCTCAGGGATTCGAAATTCTCCTCGAGTCTACTTCTATCTATTCTACAAAAGAAGGTTATCCCTTCTCCATCTGCACAAACATCGTAGAATGGAAAATACAAACCAACCCAGCTCTTTATTCTTTCTAAATCAACGCTTTCTTGCATCCTACCTCCTCGCAGCTTTTATCAGCCCGTCGAATAGAGGGGAAGGTTTCATTGGTCTAGATTTAAATTCTGGATGTGCCTGTGTCGCAACAAAGAATTTATGGTCTGGTAGCTCCATAAATTCCATTAACAAACCATCAAGAGATTTCCCAGAAAAAACGATTCCTCCCTTTTCAAGAACATCCACATAATCTGGATTTACTTCATACCTATGCCTATGCCTTTCATAAACTATATCCTTTCCATATAATCTGTAAACGAGTGTTCCTCTTTTGAGTCGGGCTGGATATGCTCCAAGGCGCATGGTTGCTCCATATCTAGATTCATGCAATATTTTAGCTTGCTCCGGTATGAATGAAACCACGGGATGAGGTGTATTTTCATCTATCTCTACGCTGTTTGCATCCTTTAAATTACAAACATTTCTCGCAAACTCGACAACCGCAAGTTGCATGCCAAGGCAAAGTCCAAGAAATGGGATGTTGTGCTCCCTGCAGTACTTGATCGCCCTTATCTTTCCCTCTATTCCCGTCAATCCAAATCCACCGGGAACAATAACCCCATCTAAATCGCTGAGCTCCTTTAACTTTTCAGGACATTTTTCAAAAGTCTTTGAATCTATCCATGCTATCTCTGGCTTCAGGCGGTTTGCCCAAGCTGCATGTTTTATGGCTTCAATTACAGATATGTATGAATCGGAGAGTTTACACGAACCTATATCGAAGTATTTGCCAACAATTCCTATTTTAACTGGTTCACTGAAGCTCTTTACTTCTTCAACAAACCTTTTCCATTCTTGCATTCTACATTCTCTTTTTTCAAGCCCTAGTTTTTCCAAGATTTTTCTCGATAATCCTTGTTCCTCGAATAGGATGGGAACTTCGTATATATTCTCGAGATCTTGATCAGATATAACATCTTCTTCGTGAACGTTGCAAAAGAGAGCTATTTTTTCTCTCCTTATCTTATCAAGTGGTTTTTCAGATCTCGCTATAATGAAGTCGGGTTGTATACCTATTTCCCTTAGCAACTTCACGGAATGCTGGGTTGGCTTGGTTTTCTGTTCCCCAAGGGTTGAGGGAGAAGGAACATAGGTTACATGAACGAAGATCACTTTCTCTCCCTCCAATTTCATCTGTCTGACCGCCTCAAGGAATAGGATGTTTTCGTAATCGCCGACCGTCCCTCCTATTTCAACCAGCACAAAATCTACCTTCTCTTTCCTAGCAACCTTCCTTATCCTCTCTTTTATCTCATCGGTTATGTGGGGAATTGGCTGAACGGTTTTTCCCAGATATTCTCCTCTCCTTTCCTTCTCTATAACTGCATAATAGACCTGACCAGTTGTTATGTTGTGGCTCTTCGGTATATTCTTATCCAAGAATCTCTCGTAATGACCGAGATCTTGATCTATCTCTCCACCATCTTCAGTGACCCATACCTCACCATGCTCCGTTGGTCTCAATGTTCCCGCATCAAAATTGATATAGGGGTCTATCTTTATCGCCGTAACCTCATAACCATGAAACTGAAGTATTTTTCCTATAGATGCGGTGGTTATACCCTTTCCCAAACCAGAAATGACCCCACCTGTAACGATTATGTAATAGACCATAACAGTAAGATAAAAAAGGTCTTCTGGTTTAAATCGTTTTGGGTTTGACTCTAAAAAGAAAGCAGACTGTCAACTTTTTATGAATTTAGGTATTTAAACCCCTCCTAGACCGGTTTGAATAGGTCTAGGAGGGGATGAAATTGCTGGACAGACTTGTGAAGATAATTGTGGATAGAAAAATCTTTTGCTGGGATAGGAAGAACCTGGAGATCAAGGTTTTAGCGGTCTTGGTCTACCAAGCAGGTA
>JAGHAD010000003.1 GCA_021161685.1 Thermoplasmata archaeon
GTTTAAATCCGATCTGATCAAGATTTTAAAGGAAAAGAACATCAAGTACATGGAGTTTGATGGAAATAGCATAGAGCTCGGCTACACATGTGGAAAGCCTTTCTCCATCTCAACATTCGCAGTAATAGATGCCGGCACATCCAGTATACTGAAACTATTCAGGGAAGGGTAAGCGGGACATGAGAGAGATAACACTTTCGGATGAAGAGATCAGGCGAATAAGAGTTGCATCAGATGTTACAAAGGTTGATATCCTAGATTGTGTAGAAGCTGACGATAGGATAGTTTTCGTTGTAAGGAAAGGACTGATAGGTTTCGCTCTTGGAAAAAATGCTAGAAATCTCGAAATCCTGAGAAATCTCTTCAAAAAGAACATATGGTTTGTCGAATTTGATGAGAATGAAGAAAACTTCATCAGGAATTTGTTCAAACCTTTTGAGGTGAAATCCGTCACCATAGAGAGGGTTGGCAACAGAAACGTCGCTAAGGTGGAAGTTAAGCAAAGGGAAAAATCTAGGATCATCGGAAAGGGTGGAAAAAACGTTCAGCTCATGAGAGCTTTAGCAAAGAGGCATTCTTCGGTGGATGACATTCAAATCCTGTAAATTTTTAAATATTAATTTACTTATTTCACTCTGTGAGAATAAGGGATCACCCGATTCTGGAATTTAAAAGGGGAAAGAAGATTCACTTCTATTTTAACGGAAAAAAGCTCTATGGATATGAAGGAGAAAGCATTTCTGCATCAATTGTTGCAAACGGTATACACGTTCTATCGAGGAGCTTGAGATACAAAAATCCAAGGGGTTTTTTCTGCGGAATTGGTAAGTGCTCTTCTTGTTTGATGAATGTTGATGGAATACCAAATGTTAGGACTTGCATAACTCCTTTAAAGGAAGGCATGGAAGTAAGGACGCAAGAAGGTTATGCGGATCTGCCTTCTGTTAGCTTTCGTGGGAGAAAAAAGAAGAAAATAGAGACAGATGTTCTTGTAATAGGAGCTGGTCCAGCTGGCTTGACATCTGCAATAGAAGCAGCCAAACAAGGAGTTAGGGTCTTACTAGTAGATGAAAATCCAAGGATCGGTGGACAGCTCGTAAAACAGACTCACAAGTTCTTTGGATCCAAAGAGGAATTTGCGGGGAAAAGAGGGATAGAGATAGCGGAGATCTTGGGCAGGAAAGTACAAGAAGATGAAAATATAGATGTTCTCCTGCAAACCACCGCCTTCGGTTACTATGAAAATGGCAAGGATAATTTTCATCTCTTTGGTTTGGTCAAAAGGGTAGATGGTGAAGAAGAGGTTTATAAAGTTGAGTGTAAAAGTGCAATTTTTGCATGCGGTGCAATGGAAAACATGCTTGTTTTCCCAGGAAACGATCTACCAGGTATTTATGGAGCTGGAGGGGTTCAAACTTTGATGAACGTCTATGGTATATTACCTGGAAAAAAAGTGCTCATGGTTGGATCTGGAAATGTAGGTTTAATTGTCTCCTATCAGCTTTTGCAGGCTGGAGCTGAGGTTGTATGCATTGTTGAAGCTATGCCAAGGATAGGGGGATACCATGTTCACGCTGCTAAAGTTAGAAGATGCGGTGTTCCCATACTTACGTCTCATACCATAGTTGAAGCGAAGGGAAAAGAGAGGGTTGAGAGTGCTGTTATAGGCAGGATCGATGAGAAGTGGAATGTCATAAAAGGAAGTGAAAGAGAAATAGAATGTGATACCATCTGCTTAGCCGTTGGTCTTTCTCCCTCCATAAAGCTCATTGCTCAAACTGGAGCTGAAGTCAGGTTCATACCAGAAGCGGGAGGTTACGTTGCCCTGCATAACAAATTCATGGAAACAACAAAGAAAGGAATATTCGTAGCTGGGGATGCATCTGGAGTAGAGGAGGCATCGATCGCGATTGTTGAGGGAAAGATAGCTGGTTTTTCTGCCGCAAAATTCTCTTTGGGAGAGAGGGTAGAAGAAAAGGACATAGAGAAGCATCTAAGGAGGTTGAACGAGTTAAGAGCTGGACCTTTTGGAGAAAGGGGAAGGAAAGCTAAAGAAAAGATCCTAGCTATGATGGAGAGGAGACGATGGGATATAAGGAGGACGGTGTAATCTCTATCGATGATCTTAAATTGCCAAACGAGGAGCAATTGAAAAAAGGCGTAGCAATTGTGGAGTGTCTCGAAAATATACCTTGTAATCCATGCGTAGAGGCTTGTCCATTCGGAGCCATAACCATGAGAGACCTAAACGATACACCCAAGGTAAATTATGATAAATGCACTGGATGCAAAAGATGCATAGCTGTATGCCCGGGTCTTGCGATATTTGTTGTAAAGCTAGAAGGTGAAGACGCTCTCATTTCTCTACCATATGAGTTTCTACCTGTTCCAAAAAAAGGGGATGTGGTCTTTGCATTGGATAGAGAAGGAAAGGTTAGGGGAAATGCCAAGGTAGAGGAGGTTAGAAAAGTTGGTAAAACCCATATCATCACCATAAGAACAAAAAAAGAGGATGCGATGGTGGTTAGAAACATAAGGGTGGTAAAGTGAAAAGGAAGATAGTATGTAGGTGTGAAGATGTCAGTGAGGAAGAAATAATTTCTGCAATAGATGAAGGTTGTACAGATCTGGAGGAACTTAGGAGGAAACTGAGGATAGGAATGGGAGCTTGTCAGGGAAGAACATGTATACCGATTGTTGTAAGGATTCTTGCGAGAAAAACTGGAAAGAAGATTGAAGAGATTCCTTTCCCAACATCCCGCCCTCCAGTGGTACCGGTAAAGCTTGGTTCCTTAGCAAGTGATGAAGATGAAATTTGATGCTGTTATTGTTGGTGGAGGTATCAACGGTTGTTCCCTAGCGTATCAGCTGGCAGAAAAGGGAATGAAAGTGGCTCTCTTCGAAAGGAATTACATATGCTCAGGGGCAACCGGAAGATGTGGGGCAGGCATTAGACAACAGTGGAGTACCAGGGAAAACATACTTCTCGCGATGGAGAGCGTAAGGATATTCAGTAAATTGGATAGGGAATTAAATCAGGACATTGGCTTCAGGCAGGGTGGATATTTGATCATGGTGCACGATGAAAGAGATCTTGAAGAGGCAAAGAAGAACGTGAAACTGCAGAGATCTTTGGGTTTGGATGTATCGATAGTTGATAGAGAGGATATAAAGGAGATAGTTCCGATTCTGGATGTTGATGGAATAGGAGCCATAGCTGCCACCTTTTGTCCAACGGATGGGCATGCCGATCCATTCAAAACAACCTTTGCATATGCGAGGAATGCAAGCATGCTGGGCGCAAAGATATATACGCATACTGCTGTTGAAGGGATTTTGAAAAAGGGAAAAAGGGTTGCTGGGGTTAAGACGAGCAAGGGAAATTTCGAATGCGATTACTTGGTAAACTGCGCTGGAGCATGGTCAAAGGAGATAGCAAAGATGGCTGGAATAAGTATTCCAAATGTTCCTTACAGGAAAGAGATAATTGTAACGGAGAGGATAAAACCAATTTTCAAGGCAATGGTCATATCTTTCAAAGATGGTATTTATTTCAGCCAGCAGGAGGAAGGGCATATACTTGGAGGGATACCAAATCCCCATGAGAGGGAAGGTTACCTTACAATGACAACCTTTTCATTTCTAACCCACATGGCAAAAACCCTTTTAAGATATGCGCCTTCGCTTGCTCACATAAGGGTTTTGAGACACTGGACGGGTTTTTACGATGTCTCTCCAGATGCGAGACCAATTCTTGGAGAAGATCCAAAGGTAAAGGGATTTATCCACTGCCATGGTTTTAGTGGGCACGGCTTTATGCTATCGCCAGCTGTAACAAAGATACTTGCAGAGTACATAGCCGATGGAAGAAAATCTGAATTTCTGGAAAGTTTGAGCATAGAGAGGTTTGAAAAGGGAGAGATTAAAAGAGAAGCATCGGTGGTTGGATAAAAGAATTAAAAATCATTTCTATATCATGTAGTGTGGATTACGAAAAGCTTGGATTCAGGGCTGGATTGGAGATCCATCAGCAGATAGATACAAAAAAATTGTTCTGCAAGTGCCCATCGAAGTTAGCAGATAAAGGCGATTACAATTTTTTTAGAAGACTTAGACCAACCCAGAGCGAGCTCGGAGAGATAGATAGGGCGGCAATAGCTGAGATGAAAAAGGGGAGGACCTTCTTTTATGAAGCCAGCAATTGCTCAACCTGTCTGGTTGAGGCGGATGAGGAGCCTCCACATGAGATGAACAGGGAAGCATTAGATGTTGCCCTTACGGTTGCCCTCATGCTGAATGCAGACATAGTTGATGAAATCCATGTTATGAGAAAGATAGTGATAGATGGCTCCGCAACCTCAGGCTTCCAGAGAACCGCTTTGATTGCCTTGAATGGAAAGGCGAAGGACGTTGGAATAGAAACGATTGCCATAGAAGAGGATGCCGCTAGGAAGCTGGAAGAGGATGGTAAAAAAGTTACCTATGGGCTTGATAGGCTGGGAATTCCCCTTATCGAGGTGTCAACTTCTGCAGAGATAAAAAGTCCAAAGCATGCTAGGGAAATAGCCGAATACATAGGTTCCTTGTTTCAGAGTACTGGAAAATGTAAAAGAGGGTTGGGAACCATAAGGCAGGATATAAATGTATCAATAAAAGGCGGAGCGAGGGTTGAGATAAAAGGTGTTCAATCGCTCTCAGCGATAGAGAAAGTTGCGGAGTTTGAAGCTTTAAGGCAAGTTGACCTGTTGGAGATAAGGAAAATTCTGAAGGAAAGGGGGATTGAAGAAAAGGACATAAAAGAGCAAGTTGCCGTAGACATTTCTGATTGTTTGGAAAAAAGCGATTCGAGAATGATGAAGAAAGCTCTATCAAAAGGAGAAAGAGCCCTAGCACTCAAGCTTCCTGGATTCTCTGGATTGTTAAAGAGGAAGTATTCCAGGCTCGGTAGAGAATTTGCGGTACATGCAAGGGTGAGGGGAGGGATTGGAGGAATAATTCACAGCGATGAACTTCCAGGTTATGGGATAGATGAAAAGATCGTTGAAAGGTTAAAAGCAAGATTAGGGGCAAATGAAAAAGATGCGTTTGCCCTGTTTATTGGAAAGAAGCTAGAAAATGCAATAAATGCAGTTAAGGAAAGAGCTGTAGAAGCTCTTAAAGGGGTTCCAGAGGAAGTGAGAAAAGTCCTTCCAGATCATACTACTGAATACATGCGCCCTCTCCCAGGATCGGCAAGGATGTATCCAGAAACCGATGTTCCTCCGATCAGGATAAAGAAAAAACACATCGAGAGGTTATTAAAAGAATTGCCCGAAATGCCGGAAAGAAGGGAAGAAAGGATGATCAAAGAGTATGGTTTGAATAGGGAATTGGTCAGACAGCTTCTGAATGCGGGATATGCAAACGATTTCGAGAAGCTTGCAAGGAAATTTCCGGGACATGAAAGAACGATTGCAAAGATATTTTTGAACGTGTTTCCGGAAATCGAGAAAGAAGGTATTGATGTTTCTCTGATCAATACTAGCTTGCTAGAGGAAGTCCTTGTTCACCTTGAAAAGGGATCCTTTGCCAAAGAAGGTTTGCCGGAGCTTTTGAAGTACATTGCCCTTCACAGGGAAAAAAGCGTGGATGAAGCAATTGATGAATGCAATTTAAGGTTGGCCAAATTGGATGAGCTGAGGGAATTTGTGAGAAAAGCAATTCGTGAGAGGAGGGATTTTGTTAAGGAAAAAGGAATGCGCGCTTTTGCCCCATTGATGGGAATCGTCATGGATAAATACAGGGGGAGGATGGATGGAAAGGTGATCAGCGAGATAGTAAAGGAAGAGTTGAACAGTTTTCTTGAATCTAACTCCTGATATCGAATTCAAACCACTCAACTTTACCTCTCTTAACCAGTTCCTTTATCTTCTTTTGTAAAGGTGAAAGTTTCGACTTGTTCGTCTTTATTTCGACAAAAATTATCTTATCATCCTCAAACTGTATCCCATCTATTGGGGATCCTATGAACCTGAAGTTTTCTGGAGAGAATGGATATGATTGCATGAATGGAGCGAACTGTTCCGTTATTTTTCCATAGGTTACCGATAGGGATCTCTTTTGCTCGATAGATCTTTCCATCTTTTCCCTCAGCGGAGAAATTACGAGCCTGTAAACCGCAATAAGAGTAATTATTACTCCAAACAGAAGACCGATAAAAAATAACCATGTTTCCATCAGCATGATAACCTCTTTTTGATGAGAAATTTGAAATTTTTCCATCCATCTGAGAAGCTCTGAAGCTTTGCCTTGCCTTTCCTGATGTAAAGGGCTGAGGGTATTTCCTCTGCCCTAACCTTTCTGAACATCTCTATTTTTATTTCTTCAGAAAAGGGCATCCCATCATCGAATTTTTCCAATGGCTGTATCTTTTTAAGAGAATCCCTTCTGAATATCCACATCCCAGATTGAGAATCCCTCAATTTGATCATGAAGAGCAACCTCAAGGTTAAGGAGAGAATTAAATTCCCGAACACGTGCTTTACTGACATCGCTCCTTTCTTTAAACCAGCGAACCTGTTCGTTGTTATGAAATCCAGATCGTTTTTCAGGAGGTAATCGATGTACTCGTGTATCTTATCGAATGGATAGGTTGCATCTGCATCTCCAGTGACTATTATCTCCCCTTTTGCTTCTTTTAAACCGGTTTTATATGCTCTTCCATATCCTTTCCTCGGTTCAATTATAACCTTAGCCCCCTTTGATCTCGCTATCTCCCTCGTCCTGTCCTTTGATTCTCCATCGACAACGATTATTTCGAGATCCCATCCCCTCCTCTTGAACTCCTCAACCTTTATCATATCTATGGTTTTTCCTATCCCCTCTTCCTCATTCAAGGTTGGTATCACTACGCTTACCTTCATCTTCCCAAAAATAAGCTTTTGGTATTAAATCCTTTACAAAAAAAGAAAAAGAGGGAGATTATTGTTTCTTCTTCCTCAGGAGGATTATTGCTATACCTATCGCAGCCAGCAAGGTTATGAGCTCGAATCCAGGTATTCCAGCTGGGCTCACCGTTATTTCGTAGGTAGCAGGTTTGAATCCTTCCTTCTCTGCAATTATTGTGAATGTCGTCTTCTCCTTAACCTTTGGTATCGTAAACGTTACTCCTTCTGGACCAGTTAAGGTCTTTGTATCTATCACTTCCTCTCCTTTCTTGATCTTAACGGTAACTCCATAGACTGGACCAGTATCGGATGTTACCTTTACCGTGAGCTTCTGTCCGGCACTTAGCTTCGATGGAGCGGTTATGTAGAGGTTGAATACGTTTGCTATGGTTATGGTTTCTTCATCGCTCCTGTAACCTGCCTTTGTAGCTATTAGTTTGTAGGTCGCATATGGCATCGTTCCTGGAATTGTTATGTTGAATGTAACTTTACCTTCTGAGTTTGTTGTTTTTGTTTCTCCGGTTCCAGTGAACTTCACATATGCTCCCTCTACTGGGTTTCCTTTCTCATCCTTTACGGTTATGGTGAATGTTCCCTCTGCTACCGAGGCTGGTATTTCGATCTCCAGCGCATATGCGGTTACTTCTATCGTTACTCCGGTTGACCTGTTCTCTATGAGTATGCTTATCTTTCCCGTTGATCCAGGCAGGAAGGAGAAGGGTGCAATACCATCGCTTCCAGTCGTTGCATTCAGGTTTATACCTGCACCCTTGAGGGTTACATTAACTCCAGATAATGGCTGTCCTCTTCCC
Source organism: Thermoplasmata archaeon (assembly GCA_021161685.1). Taxonomy (GTDB): domain Archaea; phylum Thermoplasmatota; class E2; order DHVEG-1; family B18-G2; genus JAGHAD01. The sequence continues at coordinate 7,739 of JAGHAD010000003.1, forward strand.
GTTACGAGTACGTTTACAGTTGCCGTCTGTCCAACTGCAACCTTGTCTGGCGTTGGTGTTGCGTCTGGTACTTTGACCAGAACGACACCTTTTGCCTTGGCGTACGCACTACCGCTTTCCTCTGGTTTAAATTCAAAGGTTATGTTCATCGAACCTTTGCCCTCAGGAAGATACTCCGCGGTTATGTCGTGTAGGGTAGCGACACCATTGACTACTTCCAGCTCTATCGTATCGTTTCCTCCTGCTGTATAGTTCGCCCATGTCCTGTTATACTTTCCGACATCGGTAATGTTGTATAACTTCAGCGTACCGTTCACTGGCTGACCCTGCCATGTTACAGTGAATGTTGCCGTGATGTTGTTATCTACCCTCCATATGAATTCGCTCTTGTCGCACGTTACCTCGACGGGTATGACATGTATCGTTGCATTAAATCCTTCGCTGTCATGTGTATTGTTGTATGCGTAGATCGTGTAAGTACCAGGCTTTGTGAAGTATTCGCTCGATAGTTCTATTGATGCTGAGCCATCGAGTTTACTCTTTGTTAAGCTACCTATGGTATCCGTAACATCTGCACCAGTCTCATTATATATCCTAACATGAAGACCACTATCAGCTGGTGTTCCAGTCTTGTTTCCTGTAATTGGATCGATTGTGCTCACATTTATCCAGAAGTGATATGGTTTGCCGGCCATGAAAGTGTCCCTTGAAATTTCTACCTTGAGGTCTGACCTCGGTTTCATTACTGCATATGCATATCCGCATCCAACGTTTAGAACCCCTGCACACGCTATAATATATCTTGGTGCTTTGACCTCACCAAATATGGCTGTCTGGTTATCTGTTTGTTGTGATACGTTGAACAGGAATGTGTATTCTCCGGATGTTGTACCTCCACCCATTGTCCAGTTTATCGGATTATCTGTTATTATTGAACCTGTCACATTATCAAAGTAGTAAAGAAAAACGTTTGCATTTGGATACGCATATCCGCTTGCGTCGGTGACTTTCACTGTTAGTGTTACATTCTCATCAATTGTGAATTCGGATGGTGTGATCGTTACGATTGTTCCATTAAGCTTTGTTCCTCCAACCTGTATCGTCTCTTCTTTGGTTGTATTCTCCCAGTTTACCTTTATTTTGATTTCTCCTCCATTGAGGTCCATCAAAGGTATGATCTTGACTGACCAGATACCATCATTGCCATCACTTGGAGGTGTGTAGTGAATAGCAAATGGACATATCTTCTTATACTCTGCAAGTGTCTTGCCCTCCTCTCCAATGAAGAGGGCATCACCGTATATGGTTATGTTCTTTTCCGCCTTCTTCATTTCATCTTCGCTTCCACTGCCACCAAGGTACTCGTGGTTTTTGTTTATGACAGTAAAGTTGAGAACGAAGAATGGGTTCCCTAGATTACAAGGAACTGCCTTTATCTCCTTATCCTCTGGATTCAATATCTTAATCTGCACCTTCGGTGCACTTGTTACCGTGAACGTTACGCTACCATTCCATTCCTCTATGCCATCTGCAGTTGGCTTATCGTAGCTCACCACAACTTCCCATGTTCCGTTGATACCCCAGATA